>DIJW01000219.1 GCA_002421475.1 Thiomicrospira sp. UBA5634
GCCGGAACAACCGGAATAGGTTGTTTGCTAATATCAATGCCAAGTTTTTTACAGCGTGCATAAATGGTAGGGAAGTGCTGTTTTAAAAACGCTTTTGGTTGATGGCTGATGTCTAAAAATACACAATCAATGCCGTGGGTTTTCATTTCTTGGTCAATGGCGCGCGCCACAATATCGCGGGGCGCGAGGTCTGCGCGTTCGTCATAACGCGACATGAACGCTTCGCCATTGGGCAGTTTCAACAGGCCGCCTTCGCCACGCACGGCTTCGCTGATTAAAAATGAGCGGTCTTGCGGGTGAAATAAGCAGGTTGGATGAAATTGGTTAAATTCCATATTGCCTACACGACAGCCGGCACGCCAAGCCATTGCAATGCCGTCACCGGTTGAGGTGTCGGGGTTGCTGGTGTAAAGATAGGCTTTGCTGGCGCCACCGGTAGCAAGCACGGTAAAAGGTGCTTGCACCGCAAAAACCTTACGGGTGCGTTTATTGAGCACATATGCGCCGATACAGCGGGTTTGTTCGTCATTACGAATCAAGTCTACCGTCATGTGGTTGGGTAGAAGTTTTATATTAGGATGGGTTTTAACGCGTTTAATTAAAGTAGATAAAACCGAATGGCCTGTATGATCTGCGGCGTGAATAATCCGCCGATGGCTGTGGCCGCCTTCTTGGGTTAAGTGGAAGGGGAAATCGGTGGTGCCGGCTTCCGCCGGGCTAAAAGGTACACCTATTGCAATCAGTTCTTCAATCGCTTTTGATGCGCCTTCGGCGACAAATTTAACCGCTTCATATTCGCATAAACCGGCACCGGCATCTAAGGTGTCTTGAATGTGAGCATTCACCGAGTCGAATGGATCAAGCACTGCCGCAATGCCACCTTGGGCATACATAGTGCTACCTTCGGATAGGGATGACTTGGCTAAAACAATAACTTGGTGTTGATCGGCGAGTTTAAGTGCCAGCGATAAGCCTGGGATACCGCTGCCAATAATTAAAACATCGGTTGTGATTTGCGACACAAAAACCTCGGATACCCTTGAATAATTGCGCTAATGGTAGCATATTGTGGCTAGAGTTGGCTTAGGCTGAACGTGGATTTTGAATAAAGGATGGAAATGGTAGCTACAGAAACATTGTTAGCTCATGGTTGGGTAGAATCCGTTAAGGATGGTTATGCGTTTGTGCAAACGCAACGTGAAACAGGTTGTGGCGGTTGTGCGGCGACGGCCACTTGCGGTACGAGTGTATTGCAGAAAATGTTTGTGAATCCTTCGTTGTTAAAGGTGTCTAACCACCTGAACGCCAGGCCTGGTGATGAGGTTGAGCTCGCGCTTGAAGGTCAAGATTTGCTTAAACAAGCATTAATGGCCTATGGTTTACCTTTGGTGGGCTTGTTTTCCGGTGCGTTATTAGCCATGTTTTTTATTGACGGCGGTGATTTAGCAGCGATGCTGGGAGCGGCGGTTGGTTTGGCGGTGGCGTGGTGGATGGTGAAGCGTTTTTACCATCCAACTCAACCAACATTAGTTAGTATTGTAAAACATACTACTGACGTATGAATTTTAGGAGAAAAATAAGATGAAAAAGCACGTTATTGGGTTGTTTGCTTGGCTCGCATTAAGCTCTTCAGTATGGGCTAACCCTGTTGGATTTCCCGATTTTACGCAATTGGTTGAGCAAAACTCTCAGGCAGTAGTAAACATCAGTACTACTCGGACTGAAGTGGTCGCGCGTGATAATATCCCGCCACAATTTCGCGGATTGCCGGATGATTTTTTGCGCCACTTTTTTGGTATTGATCCAAACCAAGGACGCCAACCCAGCGATCGTCGCAGTCAATCAGTGGGTTCCGGTTTTATTATCAGCGCTGATGGTTATATTTTGACCAATCATCACGTTATTGACGGTGCGGAAAGTGTGGTTGTTCGTTTAAGTGATCGCGAAGAATATAAGGCCGAAATCGTCGGCAGTGATCCACGTACTGACGTGGCGTTATTAAAAGTGGCCGCAAAGGGGTTACCTACGCTTAAAACCGGCAATAGTAGCAGTTTGAAAGTGGGGTCATGGGTATTAGCGATCGGAGCGCCGTTTGGGTTGGATTACACAGTCACAGCCGGAATTGTAAGTGCGAAAGGGCGTAACTTGCCGGATGATACTTACGTGCCGTTTATTCAAACCGACGTGGCGATTAACCCGGGTAATTCTGGTGGACCGCTCATTAACTTAGATGGTGAAGTGGTTGGTATCAATGCGCAAATTTATACCCGCAGTGGCGGTTTTATGGGTTTGTCATTCGCCATTCCGATTGAAATAGCGATGAATGTGGTAGAGCAGATTAAACAAACCGGTAAAGTTGAACGTGGTTTCCTTGGTGTGCAAGTGCAAGAGGTAACCAGTGATTTAGCCCGTTCGTTTAACATGGAAAAACCGGCCGGTGCATTGGTTGCGCAAGCTTATCCAGATACCCCTGCAGAGAAAGCTGGTATTCAAGCAGGTGATATTATTTTGAGTTTTGACGGCAAAACAATTGAGAAATCCGCTGATTTGCCGCCGATTGTCGGTGTTACGCCGTTAAACAAAACGGTTAATGTAGTGGTGTTGCGTCAGGGTAAACGTATGACTATTAAGGTCAAGCTAGCACCTTTAACCGATATGGAAACCGCGCAGGCGACGCCGGCATTACCGGCAGGCATGGTTTTAAGTAAAAAATTGAATGTGCAAGTCGAAGACTTAACCGCCGAACAGNNAAACTTAAATCTACCTTTTGGCGTAGGCGTGGCAAAAGTGGATGATGGCTTAGCGCGCAAAACCGGCATTATGGAGGGTGATGTGATTGTTAGCATAAACTTCCAACCAATCCGTAGCGGAAAAGACATTGATTCATCATTGTCTGCGGCGAAAAAAGGTCAGTCGTTACCCGTTCGTGTCGTGCGTAATGGGCGTTCAATTTTTTTAGCGTTACAAGTTGAATAACCGACGTTTGACTAACTCATGCAGGTTGCTGGCATGGGCTTCAGAATTAGCGTAAAATAAGCGCAATTTTAAAGCCTAGCTGCTTGTGATTGTCGAGATCGTTTTACTACGTTCGACGAAAAGTCTTTAAAAGGGTGCGTTTGCACCCTTTTTTATTCATTGGTTTTTATGTCACCGGCGGCCTTTGGTTCAGGTTTCCCCCTTGGGTTGTATTTTTTGGAGTAGGCATGTCACAACCGCTTAAGTTTATTCGTAACTTTTCAATTATCGCGCACATTGATCATGGTAAATCCACCATTGCCGACCGTTTTATTCATTTATGCGGAGGTTTGACGGATCGCGAAATGGAAGCCCAAGTGCTTGATTCGATGGATATTGAGCGTGAGCGTGGTATTACGATCAAGGCACAAAGTGTGACGTTGGAATTCCCTTCTGAAGA
>DIJW01000078.1:0-430 GCA_002421475.1 Thiomicrospira sp. UBA5634
GAGTATCAAAAATGAATAAATCTGAATTGGTAAGCGCAATTGCTGAAAAAGCTGGTTTGACTAAAGTTCAAGCAGCTGCAGCTTTAGATGCAACTGTTGGTGCTGTTACCACTGCGTTGAGCAAAGGTGATCAAGTAGCTATCATTGGTTTCGGAACATTCAAAGTTGGTGAGCGTGCTGCGCGTACTGGCCGTAACCCACAAACTGGCGCAGAGATGAAAATTCCAGCTGCAAAAGTGCCTAAGTTTTCAGCAGGTAAAGCATTAAAAGACGCTGTTAACTAATTCAGAATTAAATGTCACAAATTTGTCGTAAATTTTGTTGACATCGCTCCCCAGCTCTTTATAATACGCGCATCAATTAAGCGCAACGACACAAGGCTCTAAGCCAGTCGGAATGCTGAATTGGGTGCTTAGCTCAGCTGGGAGAG
>DIJW01000078.1:514-647 GCA_002421475.1 Thiomicrospira sp. UBA5634
TTCGAGCCCCGTCCGCTCCGCCAGATAAAAAAAGCTAGCATTGCTAGCTTTTTTATTGCAAGAGATGACACCTTGCAAAATGCGTGAAAACGCATGCGTTATGTGACTCGGGTGCTTAGCTCAGCTGGGAGAG
>DIJW01000078.1:760-6812 GCA_002421475.1 Thiomicrospira sp. UBA5634
TTCGAGCCCCGTCCGCTCCGCCAATACACAAAAAAGCCACTAAGGTTTCGATCTTAGTGGCTTTTTTGTTTTTATGTATCAATAAAATACGATTAAGCCAATGGCGACTTCAACTGCTACAAGTCGCCATTAGTTATGTTTCAGCTTATATTAAGCTTCGCCTTCGTAACTTTCTGCTTCAAGTTCGTCTTCTGGAAATTGGATAAACTGGCGTTGCCAAAGTTGATATAACCATTGGGCAACCGGGCGTTGTTTTGCCCAGCGTTGCAGGGTGTCATTGTCGATACGTGCGTTATTAGCCAGCTGTATAATGATACCGTCTTGCAAATCGTCGGTTGGCCATTCAAAGCCGTTAATATAGAGTTTTATTTGATCATTTATGCGTTGGAAAGCGAAGCGGCATACTGGATCACGTTCAATGTAGTCGGTATCTTTGAGCGCTTGTACAAACTCGTTAAAGCTAGCGGTTTCATCTTCATTAAGCGGCTCCGGCAGCATATTGTGTGCTTGTTGATCTAATTGGGTTGCAAAGCGTCCAAACCAGTTCTGTAGCGCGCTGTCGTCGTTTAAAATGCTTTGTAGGTGAGTTTTAGCTTGCAGCCAGGCCTGGTGGTTGATTTCACCTGGTTGAGTGTTTTGCCAGTTTGGGTCTTGATAAAGGCTGTTAAACGCGTTGTTTTCAGAAAGGTAATCACCAAAACTATCCCACAACTCTTGCCCTTTATAGCTGCGATAACCGAATGAAAACGTCATACATTCATCGTCAAGTGCCACGCCATGATGCCCCCATTTTGGCGGCAAATATAAAACATCACCCGGCTCAAGGGTGAATTCTTCTTCAATCGGGAAGCGTTTCATTAAACGTAAATCCACGCCTTGAATGTAGTTGTCTTCGGTACAAAATTGGGATGTAAGCATCCAGCGACGTTTACCGGAGGCCTGTAGTAAAAACACGTCGTAATGGTCGAAATGCGGGCCGACATTGCCACCGGTGGTGGCATAGCTGATCATGACATCGTCAATGCGCCAGCGCGGAATAAAATCAAAATGGTTAAGCAATTGGTTTACTTCGGGAATTAAGCGGTCAACACCTTGCACTAATAAGGTCCAATTGTTGTCCGGTAAAGCTTGGTAGTCGGCTTCGCTAAATGGACCGTTACGCAGCTCGTAGTTGGCGGCATCATGTTGAAGTACCATGCGGCTTTCGACTTCATCTTCGAGTGATAAACCGGCTAATTCTTCCGGCGCGAGTGGGGTGATGAAGTTGGGTAGGGCTTGGCGAATAAGTAACGGGCGTTTTTGCCAGTAATCACGTAAGAAGGTGGCTTGATCCACGCTTTGAAACTGAATCATATTAAACCTCGGGTGCAATTAAGTTGGGGGGGGTAAAAAACCCACCACCAGGCCTGGTGGTGAGTGAGGGCATTGAAGTTAACGCCCTTTAAGCATTGTTAAAGCCAGTTGAATGGTTTCGGCTTGAGCTTGTGCGTTGCCGATGTAGCTGGCAGGGGTCATTTCACGCAGCGCTTTTTTGGCTTCCGCCGGTAGCTCCAAACGGTCTACAAACTCTTGCATCATTTGTGAGTTAACACGCTGGCCGCGCGTTAATTCTTTAAGTTTTTCGTAAGGTTTTTCAATACCATAACGGCGCATAACGGTTTGAATGGCTTCGGCTAACACTTCCCAGTTTTCATCTAGGTCTTGTGCCAGTTTAGCTTCGTTAACTTCTAATTTACTCAAACCTTTCATGCTGGCTTGCAACGCGATATGTGTGTGGGCAACGCCGACACCTAAATTACGCAATACGGTGGAGTCGGTTAGATCGCGCTGCCAGCGAGAGATTGGCAGTTTTTGTGCCAAGTGTTCAAAAATGGCGTTCGCCATGCCTAAGTTGCCTTCTGAGTTTTCAAAATCAATCGGGTTAACTTTGTGTGGCATGGTGGACGAACCAATTTCACCGGCAACGGTTTTTTGCTTAAAGAAACCAAGCGAAATATAACCCCATACATCACGATCAAAGTCGATCAGGATGGTGTTGAAACGTGATAACGCATGGAAGTATTCGGCAATATAGTCGTGCGGTTCGATCTGAATGGTATAAGGGTTCCATGCTAAGCCTAAACTCTGCACGAATTGTTCGCTCAGTTCATACCATTTTACATTCGGGTAAGCGGCTAAATGGGCATTATAGTTGCCGGTTGCGCCGTTGATTTTGCCCATAATCTGCACGTTCATCAGCTGTTTAATTTGACGCTGTAAACGATAAGCCACGTTGGCAAATTCTTTACCAACGGTGGTTGGTGATGCAGGTTGGCCGTGGGTACGTGACAACATCGGAATATGTGCCATGGTGGTGGCTTGTTGAGCAATCAGATCAACCAGTTTTTGCATTTCAGGTATTAGCGTTTGTTCGCGTGCGTCTTTTAACATCAAGGCATAAGCCAAGTTGTTAATGTCTTCTGACGTACAAGCAAAGTGAACGAATTCGTTAATCGCATCCAGTTCAGCGACACTTGCCATGTGTTCTTTAATTAAGTATTCAACCGCTTTAACGTCATGGTTGGTGGTGCGTTCAATTTCTTTCACCCGTTGCGCCATGTCTAAACTGAATTCATTCACCAGTTTAAGCAGGTGTTCATTGGCTTGCGCGCTGAATTTCGGGACTTCCGGGATGCCTGGGTGGTTGGCTAACATCTGTAACCAGGCTACCTCAATCCGCACACGATTTTTGATTAAACCAAACTCACTGAAGATGGCTTTGAGATCATTAAGACGAGCACCATAACGCCCGTCAACAGGCGAGATGGCGGTAAGTTCAGATAGGTTGAGAGTAACAGACATAACCGCTTTCCTTAAAGTACATCGAGACAAATCGTGATATTATATCGCAATTACAAAGCTTAATTTTAGGGAGCACAGATTTATGTTAGAAGCCTATCGTCAACATGTCGCAGAGCGTGCCGAGCAGGGCATTCCGCCATTGCCTTTAGATGCAAAACAAACTGCACAATTGATTGAACAGTTAAAGCAACCGAATGCAAAAGAAGTGGATGCTTTGTTGGAGTTGTTGACACATCGTGTACCGCCGGGTGTGGATGAAGCGGCGTATGTAAAAGCGAGTTTTTTAACTGATGTGGCGCAAGGCCAAGTTAAGTTAGCGCAATTATCTGCGCAGCAAGCAACATTTTTATTAGGCACGATGTTAGGCGGTTATAACGTTCAACCCTTAATCGATTTATTAAGTCACACTGATAAAGCGGTGGCACAGGAAGCGGCAGATGCGTTAGCGAAAACGCTGCTGGTTTACGATGCGTATCATGATGTATTGGAAAAGGCCGACACGAATAGTTTTGCCAAACAGGTTGTCGATGCTTGGGCAAACGCGCAATGGTTTACCGATAAAAAACCATTGGCGGAAAAAATCACCGTTACGGTGTTTAAGGTCGACGGCGAAACCAATACCGATGATTTGTCGCCGGCAACTGCCGCTTGGTCACGCCCGGATATTCCACTGCATGCTAAAGAAATGCTGGTTTCTAAAATGCAAAATGTACCGGAAACCATTGATCAGCTTAAAGCCAAAGGCCATCCTGTTGCGTATGTAGGTGATGTGGTTGGTACAGGTTCGTCGCGTAAATCGGCGATGAACTCGGTGATGTGGTATTTCGGTGATGATATTCCGTTTGTACCCAATAAACGCCAAGGCGGGGTAGTATTGGGCGGCAAAATCGCGCCGATTTTCTTTAATACGGCGGAAGATTCCGGCTCGTTACCGATTGAATGTGATGTCAGCAAGCTGAATATGGGTGATGTGATTCATATTTATCCGTTTGAAGGCAAAATTACCAACGAAGCGGGCGAAACCCTTTCGACGTTTGAACTTGCGCCGGATACTATGACCGACGAAGTGCGTGCCGGTGGCCGTGTGCCGCTGATTATCGGCCGTGCGTTAACTGACAAAACTCGTCGCGCTTTGGGATTAAAGCCAAGCGAACACTTTATTCGTCCGGGCGCAGCGCAAGATATTAAACATGGTTATACCTTAGCGCAAAAAATGGTCGGTCAAGCCTGTGGTGTCGCCGGTGTGCGCCCAGGGGTGTATTGCGAACCACACATGAGTACGGTTGGTTCGCAAGACACTACCGGTGCGATGACGCGTGACGAATTAAAAGAATTAGCCTGTTTAGGTTTTAGCGCCGATTTTGTATTGCAGTCTTTCTGCCATACCGCCGCTTATCCGAAACCGGTAGATATTAAGTTGCAACATAGTTTGCCGGAGTTTATTACCAGCCGCGGCGGGGTATCACTGCGTCCGGGGGATGGTGTTATTCACTCTTGGTTAAACCGTATGTTGTTGCCTGATTGTGTTGGTACCGGCGGTGATTCGCATACCCGTTTCCCTATCGGTATTTCCTTCCCCGCCGGTTCAGGCCTGGTGGCGTTTGGCGCGACTTTGGGTGTGATGCCGCTGAATATGCCGGAGTCGGTTTTGGTTCGGTTTAAGGGTGAAATGCAACCGGGTATTACCTTGCGTGATTTGGTGAATGCGATTCCGTATCAAGCGATTAAGCAAGGCTTGTTGACGGTTGAGAAAAAAGGCAAAAAGAACGTGTTTAACGGTCGCATTTTGGAAATTGAAGGCTTGCCGAGCTTAAAGGTCGAGCAGGCGTTTGAATTGTCAGATGCGTCAGCCGAACGTTCAGCTAACGGTTGTGTGGTGAAGTTGGGCGAAGAGCCGATTATCGAATTCTTGAAGTCGAATATTCGTTTGATTGAGTGGATGGTGGAAAACGGTTATCAAGATGCGCGTACTTTGTTGCGCCGTCGCGATGAAATGCAGAAGTGGATTGATAATCCAAGTTTGTTGGAGGCCGATGCCGATGCACAATACGCTGAAGTTATTGAAATCGATTTGAACCAGATTCTTGAGCCGATTGTTGCTTGCCCGAATGACCCGGATGATGTGAAATTGTTGTCTGAAGTCGCGGGTTCAAAAATTGACGAAGTGTTTATCGGTTCTTGTATGACCAATATTGGTCACTATCGTGCCGCCGGTAAGGTGCTGGAAAGTTTGAAAGGCGCAGTACCAACGCGCCTATGGATTGCACCGCCGACCAAAATGGACGAACGCCAATTGATTGAAGAAGGCTATTACAGCATTTATGGTCGTGCCGGTGCGCGTACCGAAATGCCGGGTTGTTCATTGTGTATGGGTAACCAAGCACGTATCGCACCGAACTCTACTGCGGTATCGACATCAACCCGTAACTTCCCGAATCGTTTAGGCAATGGTGCCAATGTTTATTTGGGATCAGCGGAACTGGCTGCGGTGATTGCGGCCATCGGCAAAATCCCGACGGTTGATGAGTACTTAGAACAAGTGGGTAAACTTGACACCATGGCCGACGATGTATACCGTTACTTACAGTTTGATGAGATGGCCGATTATGAAGTCATTTCGCCGAAAAAACTGTCAGACATTGGTGTTGCAGTCGGTTAGAAACCTTAACCACCAGGCCTGGCGGTTAAGATTAAAGCAATAAAAAAGCCCGAGAAATCGGGCTTTTTTATTGGTCGAGTCAGAACTAACGATATTGACGCAAATACAGCCATTCAAAGAAACGTTTGGCGTAATGCATTAAACGACAAGGCGGCAACATTAATGCACCTGACTCGGTGCGGCGAATTAAAATGCCATGGCTGAGTGTATCGACAATACAAATCAATTCGTGTTTGATTTTGATTTTAGGCGCTTGGGTTTTTAAATCCGAGACTAAATTGTTCGCTGCCACTTTGGCCTGAAGATCAGCTGCATGAGCTTGTTTTGGTTGCCAATCTGGGCCGGCAAAACTACCTGCATCTCCCGCTACATAGGTTTTATCAAAGCCAATAACTTGTGCAAACTCATCCGCTACAATCATACCGCCGGCTGATTTAGGCAATTCAGTGTTTTCTAACCAAACCGGACCGGTCATGCCGGGCATAAATAGAATCAAGTCAGCGTTAAACTCGCCACCTTCAGTGATTACTTTATTGGCTTCAAAGCCCACCA
>DIJW01000024.1 GCA_002421475.1 Thiomicrospira sp. UBA5634
CATTGCATTAGAACCACCGCCGACACACGCCACTAATGCATCAGGCAGACGACCTTCTTTGTGCAAAATTTGCTCACGCGCTTCACGACCAATAATGGACTGGAAGTCACGCACCATCATCGGATAAGGATGTGGGCCGGCGACCGTACCGATAATATAAAAGGTGTTATCTACGTTTGTTACCCAGTCGCGCATCGCTTCATTTAATGCATCTTTTAAGGTGCGAGTGCCGGAAGTCACTGCAACCACTTTTGCACCCAGCATTTTCATACGCGGAACGTTAGGAGCTTGACGAACGACATCATCCGCACCCATATAAACCACACATTCCAACCCTAAACGAGCTGCTACGGTTGCACTCGCCACACCATGCTGTCCTGCACCGGTTTCGGCAATAATGCGTGTCTTTCCTAGACGTTTTGCCAATAAAGCTTGGCCGATGGTGTTATTGATTTTATGCGCACCGGTATGGTTTAGATCTTCACGTTTTAAATAAATCTTTGCACCGCCCAAATGCTCTGTCCAACGCTGAGCTAAATATAGCGGGCTTGGGCGACCGATATAATCTTGATAATCAGCATCTAGTTGCGCTCGAAACGCAGGATCATCTTTAACCTGGGCATATTGTTGCGCTAATTCTTCAAGCGGAGCCATTAAGGTCTCTGGAGCAAAAATGCCGCCATATGGTCCAAAATGTCCGTGTTCGTCTGGAAATTGTGAGTAATCTATTTTCATGCATTTAATCCATTCAGGTATTCGACATTAACCTGTTCAATAAATTGCTGTATTTTATGTGCTGACTTAATGCCTTTTGCTTGCTCGACACCGCCACTGACATCAACCGCCCATGGCGAAGTTTGCTTAATCGCCTGTCTGACGTTATCCGCCGTTAAACCGCCGGCTAAAATCAAAGGCATGGAAAACTGTTTTGGTACCCATTGCCAATTAAAGGTCTCACCGGTTCCTCCCGGTAGACCCGGTTTGTAGGTATCAAGCAACAATCCCGTCGCCAGCATGTATTGACTTGCGATTGTCACCAAATCGGTATCAGCTTGCATTGCCACGGCTTTAATATAAGGACGACTAAACGACTGACAGAACTGAGCCGTTTCATTACCATGAAACTGTAGTAAATCTATTTTTAACTTATCAATCACGTCTTGCACCAGGCCTGGTTGTGGATCAACAAACAAAGCGGTGCTGGTAACAAAAGCCGGCAAAGCACGTAAAATCGCCTTTGCTTGCTCTATATCAACATAACGCGGACTAGGTTCATAAAACACCAAACCTATTGCATCTGCACCAGCTGCAACAGCCGCCATAGCATCTTCTACCCGTGTTATGCCACAAATTTTTACCCGCGTACGCTGTCTCATTGCCATAGCACCTCGTTTAAAGACACCTGCGGAATGGCAAAATGCGATGGATAAAAAGCATTCACAAAATACAATCCACTTGCCGGAGCCGTAACGGTTGCTTGCGTCCGATCTTGCAACTCCAATAAGGTTTTCATCCACTCAACAGGGGCATCACCCCGACCGATTTGCATTAATGTACCTGCAATATTTCGCACCATATGGTGCAAAAATGCATTCGCTTGAATATCAATAAAAACCATATCCCCACGACGTGACACACTCAATTTTTGCACTTCACGCCGCGCATGTGCTGCTTGACATTCTGCCGCTCGAAACGAACTAAAATCATACTCACCGATCAGTGCTTGCGCCGCGCAGTGCATCAACTCGACATTTAAAGGTCGACGCTCTGATGTCACTCTGTTGCTTAAGACTGCCGAACGCACCGCACGATTAAAAATCACATAACGATACTGCCGAGCCTGAGCACTAAAACGAGCATGAAAATCATCGGTAACTCCCTGTGCCCAGATGATACGAACATCATCCGGTAACAAGGTATTAGTGCCATCAATCCAAGCACGTAAAGGTCGCTGCGCAGCGGTGACAAAATGCACTACTTGACCAACCGCATTAACTCCTGTGTCGGTTCGACCGGCGCAAGCCACCTCTATTGTTTCCGCCGCAATCTTAGATAAAGCTGTTTCAACATGCGCTTGCACTGAATCACAGTGACGTTGGCGCTGCCAACCACAATAAGCTGAACCTAGGTACTCAATGCCCAGTGCAAGTTTCATAGCAAAAATTAAAGATATTTTTCAATCAATACTTCAGCAATCTGTACCGTATTGGTTGCTGCGCCTTTACGTACGTTGTCCGCTACAACCCATAAGTTCAAACCTTTTTCGATCGAAATGTCTTCACGAATACGACCAACATAAACCGGATTTGTATCAGCTGCATCACTAACGGCTGTTGGGTAACCACCCGCTTCGTGTTGATCAATTACCACCAGGCCTGGTGCCTTTTCTAACAATGCACGGGCGTCAGCTGCACTGATTTTTTGTTTGGTTTCAATGTGCACCGCTTCACTATGACCAAAAAACACCGGTACACGTACCGCGGTTGGGTTCACTTTAATATTCTTGTCGCCAAGAATTTTCTGCGTTTCCCAAACCATTTTCATTTCTTCTTTGGTATAGCCGTTATCCATAAATACATCAATTTGCGGAATACAGTTAAACGCAATTTGTTTTGGATAAACTTCACATTCAACCGGTTTCAGGTTCAAAATATTGGCCGTTTGTTTGGCTAATTCTTCAATTGCTTCTTTACCAGTGCCAGATACCGCTTGATAGGTTGCAACATTAATTCGCTCAATCCCTACCGCATCATAAATAGGTTTTAATGCCACCAACATCTGAATGGTAGAACAATTTGGATTGGCGATAATGCCACGGTTTTTGTACTGTGCAATCGCTTCGGGATTTACTTCAGGAACAACGAGAGGGATGTCTTCGTCATAACGGAATTGAGAGGTATTATCTACTACAACACAACCTGCTGCGGCCGCTTTGGGTGCGTAGATCGCGGAAACACTGGCACCCGGCGAAAATAGACCGATCTGTGCTTGAGAAAAATCGAATGTTTCTAAATCTAAAACTTCAATCCATTCACCGTTGAACTCTACTTTTTTACCTGCCGAACGGCTGCTTGCCAATGGGTACAACTTACCCACCGGGAATTGACGTTCTTCGAGAACTTTTAAAATGGTTTCCCCAACTGCACCTGTCGCACCAACTACAGCAACGTCATATTTTTTCATATCACCTACAAACCTATCTTTGAATTACGTATCAATTTATGCTTTATTTTTGTTCCGATTGTTCGGCTTCAGATGCATAGTCAGCCAATTTTTTTTCCAACTGCGCCGGCTGGTCTTCTTCTACGCCAACGATAATCCCGCTTTCACTTAATTCACGGCTTTGTCCGATAAACTTACCGCCGGTTTCAATAGTCAACTCACCGCTGATTAACTCACCAACCAACTTACCGGTTGCCAAAATTTCAATCCGCTCACAAGCGACTTTGCCTTCCAGTTTACCGCTCAAGAAAATTGAGCGCGCTTTGATTAAGCCGGTTACGCTACCGTTTTGACCAATAGAAATGTCATAGTTCGTTTCAACAATACCGTCAATATGACCATCCACATGCAATGCACCTTGTAAATCGGTGATTTCACCGTTTACTGAACATCCCTCAGCAATAATTGTTTTTCCACCCTCTCGACGTGGTTTCTTATCGTCTGACTTAAAGATCCCCATGGTATTCCCTCTACTTTATCAAAAATACTGTCGTAATCTTCCAAGCTCCACTGTACAAATGGTGCCGGGTTAAGCTTACGCTGCACAAAATTCACCTCATAATGTAAATGAGGACCAGTCGACACGCCGGTCGAACCAACCCCTCCAATTACATCGCCCTTACTCACAAATTGCCCGGTTTTTACATCTAAATTATGTAAATGCCCGTAAAACGTTTTAAACCCATAGGCATGACTGATGATGATTAAGTTTCCATAACCACTACTGCGATGGTAACCTGCATATTCAACTACACCATCTGCCGTTGCCAAAATCGGTGTACCAGTATCACCACGGTAGTCAATACCATAATGAAACTCTCGCGTGCCCCTCACTGGATGAGTTCGCCAACCATAACCACTGGTCACCCCCCGAAAAACTGTCAGGGGACGACCGTTTGGTAAGCGCTCCAACATAATTTGTTTTTCCAGTGTTGACAGCTGGATCATTTTTACACGCTCAAAAATCGGCGCGTCCGATTCAGGCTGCACACCGATTAACTCTTCAAGTCCTTGTAAAGTTTGATCTAAAAATCCAACCTGCTTAATTTTTTCTTCTAGCTCCAAAATCAGCTGTGCTTTTTCTTCCACTAAATTGGAATACTCATTTTGCCGCTCATCCAATGCTTTAAGAAAAGACATTTCGGCTTGGCGTTTTAGGGTTTGGATTTCATCGACTTCTTTATTTAACCACCAGATTGTACCTGCGCCGCCGGTCACCACTAAAAAAAAGACCACTAACAACACCCAAACAAACTTCTTAACGAACTGACTAAATGAATAATGACGCGCACCACGCACGTCAGTAATCGTTATGGTGAAATGTTGTTTTGCGATCATAAACTACTCTACTTTAAAGCACGCATTACAGCTTCACCCATTTCTGAGGTCGTTACACGCTGCATACCCTGTGCATAAATATCACCGGTTCTGAGGCCTTGATCCAATACATCACTAACAGCCTGTTCGATTTTTATCGCTAAATCTTCGCGACCTAAGCTATAACGTAACATCATGGCCGCAGACAAAATGGTTGCCAGAGGATTGGCTAAATTTTTTCCTGCAATGTCGGGAGCAGAACCATGACTAGGCTCATACATACCTTTATTATTGGCATCCAAAGATGCTGATGGCAACATGCCTATTGAGCCGGTCAGCATTGAAGCCTCATCCGATAAAATGTCGCCAAACATATTTCCCGTCACAATCACATCAAACTGTTTTGGATTGCGCACTAATTGCATGGCAGCATTATCCACATACATATGTGACAACTCAACTTCAGGGTATTGTTTTGCCAAGTCCGTCATCACTTCACGCCATAACTCAGTCACCTCAAGCACATTGGCTTTATCGACTGAACAGACTTTTTTATTACGTTTCATTGCAGCCTGGAAAGCAACATGACCGATTCGTTTAATTTCTGACTCTGAATAAACATAGGTGTTATAACCCTGACGTTCACCATTTTCTAGCGTACGGATACCGCGCGGTTGGCCGAAATAGATACCACCGGTTAACTCACGCACAATTAAAATATCCAAACCAGATACAATTTCAGGTTTTAAGGTAGACGCATCAGCCAATTGAGGATATAAAAATGCCGGGCGTAGGTTGGCAAACAGTTTTAAACCCGAGCGCAACCCAAGCAAACCCTTCTCCGGACGCACTGAAATATCCAACGACTCCCACTTATAGCCCCCAACGGCGCCTAGCAGAATAGCATCAGCTTCTTTCGCCAAACGCATTGTTTCGTCCGGCAACGGATGACCGGCAGCATCATAAGCTGCTCCACCCACTAGACCATGAGTCAGCTCGATATCCAAGCCATGTTTTGCTTTCAAAACGTCTAATACTTTAATCGCTTCTGCAACAATTTCCGGGCCAATACCATCACCTGGCAATACTAATACTTTTTTTGTCATCTCTTTAAACCTTAATAAATTTTAACTTGTTTAGGCAAACAACCAAGGAGCTTGCTGACGGCGTTTGGCTTCATAATCTTTAATCGCCTGACCATGCACCAGCGTTAATCCGATATCATCTAAACCGTTTAGCAGGCAATGGCGACGGAACTCATCCACTTCAAACGGAATTAACTCGTTCGCAGGGGTGACAATTTGCTGAGTCTGAAGATCAACGGTTAATGCGTAGCCTTCTTTAGCATCCACATCCTTAAATAATTTATCAACCAGCTCATCCGCCAATACAATCGGCAAAATACCGTTTTTAAAACAGTTATTAAAAAAGATATCCGCAAAACTAGGCGCAATCACCACATCAAAACCGTAATCCTTTAATGCCCAAGGTGCATGCTCACGGCTTGAACCACAACCAAAGTTGGCACGTGAAATTAAGATTGAAGCACCCTGATAACGCGGCTGATTCAATACAAACTCAGTATTAATCGGACGTTTTGAGTTGTCCTGACCCGGATAACCTTCATCTAAATAACGCAATNNTTTTCACGAGCCAATAGAATTTTGGCACCTTTGTAGCGCGGTTTATTTAACACAAATTCCGGATTAAGCGGACGGTTGGTGCAATCCATTTCAGGCTGTCCAACATCTAAATAACGCCACTCGTCAAATAAGTTAGGGCCAAAGCCGGTACGTTTAATCGACTTTAAAAATTGTTTTGGGATAATGGCGTCCGTATCAACATTTGAGCGATCCAGCGGTGCAACGATCGCCGTTAAACGGGTAAATTGATTCATATTCATGATTAAAGCCCCATAAATTCGCGGACATCAACAAAATGCCCAGCTACCGCGGCCGCAGCCGCCATTTGCGGACTAACCAAGTGAGTACGTCCACCGGCGCCTTGACGACCTTCAAAGTTTCTATTTGAAGTTGAAGCACAATGTTTTTTAGCCGGCAACCGATCAGCATTCATTGCCAAACACATTGAACACCCTGGGTTACGCCATTCAAAACCGGCATCAATAAAGATTTTATCCAACCCTTCCGCTTCCGCCTGTTGCTTCACCAGGCCTGAACCCGGCACAACTAACGCCTGCTCTACCGTCTTAGCGACTTTACGTCCTTTAACGACCGCAGCAGCAGCACGTAAATCCTCAATTCGTGAATTGGTACAAGAACCGATAAACACATAATCGACTGGAATATCCGTAATCGCCATATTGGCCTGCAAGCCCATATAATCTAACGCGCGCTTAATACCGTCCGCTTTTACAGGGTCGGCTTCTTTAGCTGGATCCGGCACGCGCCCATTAATGTCGGTTACCATTTCCGGTGATGTTCCCCAAGTAACTTGCGGCTGAATGGCTGAACCATCCAATACAACAACCTTGTCAAACACCGCATCATCATCGGACTTAAATTCTAACCAATTGGCAACCGCTGCATCCCAATGCTCCGCTTTTGGTGCAAATGGACGCCCTTTAACATATTCAATTGTTTTTTCATCCACTGCCACCAGGCCTGCTCGCGCACCGGCTTCAATCGCCATGTTACATACTGTCATCCGACCTTCGATTGACATATCACGCATGACCTGGCCACCAAATTCCATCGCACAACCATTACCGCCCGCCGTGCCTATTTTGCCGATAATCGCCAATACAACATCTTTAGGCCCAACACCCGGTTGTAAAACACCATCTACGCGAACCAGCATGTTTTTCATTTTCTTTTGAATCAAACATTGCGTCGCTAATACGTGTTCTACCTCAGAGGTGCCGATACCATGCGCCAATGCGCCCAACGCTCCATGCGTTGAGGTATGCGAATCACCGCACACAACGGTGGTTCCAGGCAAAGTTGCACCTGACTCCGGCCCAACCACATGCACGATACCCTGACGTACATCCCCCATCTTGTATTCCGTAATACCAAACTCTTGCGCATTGCGATCAAGGGTTTCTACCTGAATACGTGAAATCGGATCTGCGATACTAGACACCCCGCCTGTTAACTCAGTGGTCGGTACATTGTGATCTGGCGTGGCAAGATTGGCTTCAACCCGCCATGGTTTGCGCTGGTTTAAGCGTAAGCCCTCAAAGGCTTGTGGAGACGTTACCTCATGCAGCAACTGTCGATCGATATAAATAAGTGCTGTTCCATCCTCTTCTTGACGAACAACATGGGCATCCCACAACTTATCGTATAACGTTTTGGCGGACATGAATTTTGATTCCGTATCAGTTAAACCCGGATAAACGTTTAATCTCACAAGAGAACTCAACCCTTAACCAAGTTAAAGTGTAAAAAAATAGTTTTGGATTATAACATTTTGAAACTTTTACAACGTAGTAAAATAACATCAATTCTAACTACTACACGTGAAAATTCATGAGTTACCAAATTAAAGAAGTCTTCTACTCTCTGCAAGGAGAAGGCTCACACACTGGGCGCCCCGCCATTTTTTGTCGGTTCAGCCAATGCAACCTCTGGAGCGGACGCGAAGCCGATCGTGCGGATGCCGTATGCCAGTTTTGTGACACCGACTTTATTGGCACGGATGGTCAGAATGGCGGACGGTTTCAAAACGCAGAAGCCTTAACCGCTCACCTATTAAGTTTTTGGCCTGCAAACACCCCTCAAACCCCATTCGTTGTATTAACCGGTGGC
This sequence comes from Thiomicrospira sp. UBA5634, assembly GCA_002421475.1. GTDB lineage: Bacteria > Pseudomonadota > Gammaproteobacteria > Thiomicrospirales > Thiomicrospiraceae > Thiomicrospira. The sequence goes on from DIJW01000024.1 coordinate 8,313, forward strand.
GAGCCTCTACTTCAAGTTGATGAAGCGTTAATTAACGCGCTTCACCAAGCACATTTCGAAATCGCGGTCGAAACCAACGGTACAAAACAACCACCAACCGGCATTGATTGGATTTGTGTCAGCCCTAAAGCCGGCGCTCCCTGGTTACTCCGCCATGGCGATGAACTAAAACTTGTTTACCCCCAAGCCGGCTAGCATCCGGATCAAATCCCACTTAGCGGCTTCAGTCATTTTTATCTACAACCGCTTGATGATGCCAACCGCGAAAAAAACTTACGTGATGCCATTAATTATTGTTTACAACACCCAACTTGGAAACTGAGTTTACAAACTCACAAAATCATGAATATTGACTAACGAGCACCAGGCCTGGTGGTTCACAACAAAGGATTGCTTTTAATGTGGAATGAAAAATTTAACCGTGAAGATTATTTATATGGCACTGAACCGAATGATTTTTTGCGGGTCGCAAGTTTTGTCCTAAATGATGACAGCAAAATATTGTGCGTCGCTGAAGGTGAAGGCAGAAATGCCTGCTTTCTTGCAATGCAAGGCCACCAAGTCACAGCCGTGGACGCATCCGAAGTTGGCCTGGCAAAAGCCCAACAACTTGCCCACGCGCACAAGGTCGAGATTGAAACCGTAGTTGCTGACCTCAATGATTTTGATATGGGGGAGCAGAACTGGGATGCGATTGTGGCGATTTTTTGCCACCTACCGCCAACACTACGACAAAAAGTGCACCACAACATTACAAAAGCACTTAAACCGGGCGGATACTACATCACAGAAAGTTATACTAAACAACAAATTAACTATGGAACAGGCGGACCTAAAGATCTTGAATTGTTATTAGATTTAGCAGAAGTTCAACAACAGCTGAATGATTTAAAATGGATTCACGCCTGTGAAATAGAGCGCGAAATTATCGAAGGCAGTGGCCACACAGGCTTGGGATCAGTCATACAGATAATTGCACAGAAACCAATTTAATCGTATGTAACCACTGAAAAACTATTTTCGCTGCGCCACTTTTGGAATACCTAAGCCGGTTTTATCTACCAAGATAATCACGCGGCGATTAAGAGAACGACCATAAGGTGTATCATTTGGCGCGATAGCATCATTATCACCACGCCCTTCAATCGTCACAAAACGTTTATCAACCCCCATATAAATAAAGGTTCGACCAACCGTTGCCGCACGCGCTGCCGATAATTCCCAGTTAGACGGAAACTGCAAAGTGTTAATCGGCGCACTGTCAGTATAACCCGTGATAGTGATCGCCTGATTACGTCCACCCAACGTTTCACCAAGAAGCTCTAACTGCAATCGCGTGGTTTCGTTAATTGTGGCGCGGCCACTTTCAAAGAAACTGTCTGATCGGAGGGTAATTTTTGTGTACTCAGCCGTATCTTGTATATCAATATCTTTGGCATTCATCTTACTCATAGCTTGCTGAATTTCTTCAGTACTAGCTGGCGGCTTCAAGTCCAATGGATTTAACTCACTGCCTTTTATGCTTGCATCCTGCTCAACTTCTTTTG
>DIJW01000055.1 GCA_002421475.1 Thiomicrospira sp. UBA5634
GCTCCGGTTGTTGTTGCACCTACAACCGCCGCTCCCTCAACCAGTGTCTCGCCAGCGAGTACGGATGATACCGCTGAACAGAAGCGTCAATATGATGCAGCGTTTGCTTTAATGCGTGACGCTAAATATGATGAATCCATTGCGGCATTTGAAGCGTTTGCTACAAAATATCCGCAAGCACCTTTAACCAGTAATGCTTATTATTGGATGGGGGAAGGTTATTTGATTAAACAAAACTTTGCTAAAGCGTATGAAGCATTTGACATAGTGTTAAAGCAATATGCCAACAGCAATAAAATCGAGGACTCGATGTTGCGCGGCGCTGATAGTCTTGTGGGTTTAAATCGCATGGATGAAGCGAAAGCGATGTATGAAGGTTTGGTAAAAAAATATCCGACCAGTCGTGCGGCTAAAAGCGCTGAACGTCGTTTAGATCGTTTTAAAACCGGACAGTAGTGATGAACCGTCGTGCAGTAGTGCTGTTATCAGGCGGATTAGATTCGGTCACGGTGTTGGCTTATGCTAAGTCGCAGGGTTATGAATGCCATACCTTGAGCTTTGATTATGGTCAACGCCATCAAGTTGAATTAAACGCGGCTGAGCGTTTAGCCAATTTGCACGGTGCTGCGAGCCATCGTGTTATGTTGATGAACATGGCCGCAATCGGCGGTTCTGCTTTGACGGATCAGACGATTGATGTGCCGGTTGAAGGGGTGGGTGAAACCATTCCAGTCACTTATGTGCCGGCACGCAATACGATTTTCCTTTCTTACGCACTTGGTTTAGCGGAAGTACTTGAAGCGCAGACGATTTTTATTGGCGTAAATGCGGTTGACTATTCCGGTTATCCGGATTGTCGGCCTGAATATATTGCGGCATTTGAAAAAATGGCTAATCTCGCTACCAAAAGTGCGATTGAAGGTTTGCCGATTCATATTGAAACGCCATTAATCAGTTTGACCAAAGCGCAAATTATTCAGTTGGGTTTGTCATTAGGTGTGGATTACGCTGAAACTGTGTCGTGTTATCAAGCTGATTCAGCCGGTAGAGCTTGTGGTGTGTGCGATTCTTGTCGATTACGTAAGCAAGGTTTTATTGATGCAGGGATAACTGATCCAACTCGATACCAAAACTAATGCCGTTTTGAAAGCATCAATAATTTTGTGTTTGTTGTTAAAATTTTTTTAGATTCAACCGGTTAAATAAAAACCACTCGTTTTTTGTATTCCGCTTAATAATGCTGAGTATAAAAAAATGTAAAAAAAGCTGAAAAAGGCCTTGCCAAGCCTCTCCAGCTCTGTATAATACGCCGCATATCAACGAGGGTCGTTAGCTCAGTCGGTAGAGCAGTTGGCTTTTAACCAATTGGTCGTGCGTTCGAATCGCACACGACCCACCATATTTAGAAACCGCGTTAAGTCTAACTTAACGCGGTTTTTTTATTTGTGCATTATTTTGTCATCTCTTTGAAATAAATCTATTCGTCTTAACTTTTGTTTGTTATATTTCGGTTTTTTGGCTCAGGCTATCAATTTGGAAATGCTTCGCGCAAGGCAAATTTGATGAACTGTTAACATCGACTCGTTTTGAGAATTACACACTATGCTAATTGGTTTTACCTTTCTGTATTTATTCTTGTCGATCGCACTGGGGCTATATGCCGCAACGAAAGTAAAAAATCTTGGAGATTATGTATCTGCCGGTCGAAGTTTACCTATTTGGGTGGTGACGGCGATGGTGTTCGCTACCTGGTTTGGTGCGGAAACGGTCTTGGGCATTCCGGCAGAATTTTTGGAAGGTGATCTCGGATCGTTGATATCTGATCCGTTTGGCGCGGCGCTGTGTTTGATTTTGTTCGGCTTGTTTTTTGCGCGCAAGCTGTATCAAATGAATTTGCTTACCATTGGCGACTTTTATCGTATTCGTTTTGACCGTCGTATGGAGTTAGTAACGTCTGTAGCGATTGCGATTTCTTACTTGGGTTGGGTATCGGCGCAGATTATGGCACTCGGTTTAGTGTTTAACGTGTTGTCGGATGGTTACATCAGCCAATTTAACGGTATTTTATTGGGTACAACAGTTGTGCTGATTTATACCCTGTTTGGCGGAATGTGGTCGGTCGCGATGACGACTTTTGTTCAGATGATTATTATTGTGCTCGGTTTGTTGTTTATTGCTTGGTATTTATCCGGCATGACAGGTGGTGTTATGCCAGTGATTGAACATGCTGCACAAGCGGAAAAGTTTAACTTTTTACCGGATTTTAATGCCATCGCAATGTTGGCGTTTATGTCGGCGTTATTAACGATGGGCTTAGGCTCATTAGCGCAACAGGACGTGTTTCAGCGTGCCAATACATCTAAGAATGCCAATGTTGCGGTTTGGGGTACGGTCAGCGGTGGGGTGTTGTATTTATTGTTTGCGGCTGTGCCAATCTTTTTGGGTTATTCGGCATATTTAATTAATCCGGAGTTGGTGAATAGTTTTATGCACATTGATAGCCAACAGGTATTGCCACAGTTGGTTAAACAGCATTTGCCATTGTTCGCTCAAGTCATTTTTTATGGCGCATTATTATCGGTTATTATGTCGACCGCTTCGGCAACCATGTTGGCACCGTCGGTGATTATTTCAGAAAACATTTTACGTGGTTTTATTCGTGATATTAGTGATCGCAATTTATTGATGTTAACGCGCGGCGTGGTGGTCAGTTTTGCATTATTGGTCGCAATTTATACCTTATGGTCGTTAGAACAAGAAACCTCGATTCATAAAATGGTTGAGAACGCTTATAAAGTAACGTTGGTGGTTGCTTTTGTACCGTTGGTTGCAGGGTTGTACTGGAAACGCGCGAGTGTGTATGGCGCTTATTTAGGTGTGGTCATGGGCTTGGTGGTTTGGTTAAGCCTGGAATGGCTTGCGCCAGGCCTGGAAGATTCATTACCGGCGCATTTCATTGGTTTCTTTGCGGCGATTGTCGGTATGGTGATCGGCTCATTACGTTGGCCGTATTCGCAACCCGCACCTGCACAGTCTTAGCATTACGCATTTAATCAGTATAACCTTTCTACCACCAGGCCTGGTTGAGTTTGCACCAGGCCTGGTATCTAAATAACTTGCGTTACGTTACAGGGATTCGCATAATGTGCGCCTTGTGATCAAGTCTACCTCTGGATGAAAAGCTCTTATCAAATCGGCCAATATGCCGCAACACCTGAACAATCCGCTATTATTGACGCCGCATTACGTGGGGAAAGTTTTAAAGTGCCCGCGTTTGCCGGCGCATCAAAAACCACGACCCTAAAAGGGGTAGCGGAACACCTGACCTTTAAACGCATTTTGTATTTAGCGTTTAACAAAGCGATTGCCGATGAGGCACGTCAATTATTTCCTCATTGGGTAGAGTGTCGAACGGCGCACAGTTTAGCCTATCGTCATCTTGTACAATCATCAGCATCTTATCGCGACAAGTTACAGCGCGGCGGCGCGTTTCTACCCTATCAGGATCTCGAAACCTATTCAGGCAAACCGCAGGATTGGCGACCTTTTGGGCGCTCGCGCTTTCAGGTCAATATCGCCATTAGCGAAACCCTAAATCAGTTTCTCAACTCTGCCGATAAGCAAGTGATGGAAATCCATATTCCTGAAGCGGTGATGCATTGGGGCAAATCGGTCGCTGCGCATTTAATGACGCAGTTTATTAATCAGTTGCTTGAATTCACCAATCAATTAGCGCAAGCGATGTTAGATGAAAATAGTCCTTGTGCGATGACCCACGATGCGTATTTAAAAGCCTTTCAACTTAAACAGCCGCGATTAGGTTATGACATTATTTTATTGGACGAAGCGCAAGATACAAATCCGGTTCTACAAGCGATAGTGCGCCGCCAGTCTTGCCAATTGATTGTAGTGGGGGATCGTCATCAAGAAATTTATGCGTGGCGTAATGCGGTTAATAGCATGGATCAGTTGGCATTAAAAGAATATGCCTTAACCCATTCATTTCGGTTTGGTGATAATGTCGCCGCGTTGGCGAATCAATTATTGCGCCATTTAAAAGAAACGCGCTTGCTGGTCGGACTTGGGCAGGATGAGCTGATTAATAAAGGTTTTAGTCAGGCGGCGCCTTATGCGGTGATGTGTCGCACCAATGCCAAGGTGTTTGAGGTGGCCGAATATTGTTTAAAGCAAGGCATGAGTTACCACATTAATGGCGGGTTAGAACAAATTACTCGGTTGATTGCCTCGGCTTATGGGTTGTATCAAGGGGATCGCAAAGCGCCACGTTCACCGGAGTTAAGCCTGTTTAACTCGTGGCAGGAATTTAATGAAATTGCCGAAGAACTGAATAAAAGTGAATGGAAAACTATTATTAAGTTTGTTGAAACTCATAAAGAGCAAACACTGAAAAAAATCCAGCAGCTTGGTCAAAGTGCCAGCCAGCTTAATCAAGCGCATGTGTTTATCAGCACGGTGCATAAAGCAAAAGGTTTGGGGTTTGATCAAGTGGTATTAGCTTCAGATTTTGAGTGGCCGGAGCAGAAAAGTCCGAGTTATCGTGAGAGTTTAAATGTGATTTATGTGGCGATTACACGCGCCAAAAGAGTATTGGTGTTACCGAAAAGTTTACGTCGGGTGTTTGAGGCGGGGGATGAAACCAGGCCTGGTGATCAATAGTTTTATACCAGGCCTGGTTGTTGTTTTATTCGTCGTCGGTTAATAAATAAGGCAAGGGTTCAATTTTAGCTAAGCCGCCACTGCTGGTGCGTAATTCACCGGTTGCCGACTCCAGCGATTTTAGGTTGCCGACCGCCAAACACAAGGTGCCTTCAAAAATATCCGGATTCGATAACACCACATCTAGCTTGTAGTTCCTGTCATCATTATCCAATAACTCTAAGGTGTCTCCGGCGGCCAAATCCAACACTTCGTCTAAATGTAAGCGCAGCATACGTTTTGCCGCTTTACCGCGATAATGCATACGCGCAATAATTTCTTGGCCGGGGAAACAGCCTTTTTTAAAGTTAATCACTCCAACTTTATCGAGGTTTAAAAATTGGGCAATATGTTTGGCTGATGTCGCTGCTGTCACTTCCGCCATGCCGGAAGCAATGTTGAGCAGACGCCAGTCAAAACTATTGGTCACGTCGCCGTTATTGCGCAGTTTTTTCCAGGCCTCAATCGCCTGATCCGCCGGGGCAAAAATTTCATAGCGATGGAACGGGCCGGGTACTTTAATAATATGCACCGATTCCAAGCCGTCTTCTTCAGAGCGCGTGCAAGCAAGTTCTTTTTTAATTTTGGTGTTTAAGCGGCGTTGAATATCCAGATCAGCAAACTGGCCGGCAAAACCAAAGCGTACCCATTCTTGCGACACTTCAGTCAGCGTGACCTTGGAGCGCATAACAAACATTTGTAAGCGTTTTAAAATTGCGTCACGCAAGGAACCGTCAAAACTTAAAAAATAACCATCATCCAGTTTAAAAATAAGAAATAACGCCAGCACTTGACCTTGCGGATCACAATAGGCAGAAAATTGTGCTTGTTGTTCACTGACATCATTCAAATCGTTACTGAGTTGGCCTTGTAAAAAACTTTTGGCCTCTTCACCGCTGACTTTAATCAGGGCATGATGTGCCAGACTTGCCATAACCGGGCCATGTTTAATCAGAACCCGTTCGAGTTCTGGGAATTCGAATTGTCTGATCGCGCCACTAGCGTCAAAATGGGCGTTTTGTGAGGTTAAATAATCTTGCCATAGCGTATTCATAAATATTTATCCCTGATTGAATGCGTCTAGTTTGGGGTAAGAATGATACCCTAGAGTTTAACTAGGATAAATGACCTTTTCTAAATCTCATTGAAATTTGAGCCTAACCTGCGTACCATTAAGTAATTCATCACTTTGCCTGTGGAGCTTACCGTGACAGTTAATAAAAAAGAATTTCTCACCTTTGAGTTAGGTAAAGAAGAATACGCCGTAGAAATTATGCGTGTTCAAGAAATTCGCGGCTGGGAAAATCCTGATCCTTTGCCGAATGTGCCTAGTTATGTCAAAGGGGTTGTTGATTTGCGCGGTACGATTGTGCCAATCATTGACTTGCGTGAAAAGTTTGGCTTAAAAGTATCCTACAACGTCACCACGGTGGTGGTGGTGGTGCATGTTTTCACCAAGCAAGGTGAACGCATTATGGGGTTGGTAGTCGATTCGGTTTCAGATGTGCAGCAGTTTGATGTCGACAAACTTCAGCCGGCACCGGATATTTCAGCCTCCATTGATAGCCAGTTTATTTTAGGTTTAACCACCGTATTTGAACGCGTACCGCAACAAGAGCAAAACGAAACCGCTAAAAAACCAAAAGGGCGGATGGTTATTTTGATTGATATCGACAAACTGGCGAGTGAAGGTTTGATTGAACAGATGGATATGCATGAAGACCATATGCCGATGGGTAATGGCTAAGCTGCCAACTCAAAATTGATCAACCAATAAAAACCAAGCTTCGGCTTGGTTTTTTTATACCTGCTGTTTATGTAATGGCAAAAGTTGCCGTTCAGGTTTTTTCTTATTCCCTCACTTCAATAAGCTTGCTCATCTTTAAACCCTTAGCGTTTGTTAGAGCGGCATTGTTTAAGCAGCATCAAGCGCAGAAAAACGTAGCAATTTTCAATTTAAACCTCCGGTTTCAGGCTTAAGTATCTATTCAGGTGATAGATTGATCATGTAAAAACTACCCATTAAATTGCATAAATGGCACGTGTATTGCTTTGTTTTAAATCGTAATGCACCGATGCGGATTATGACTCATCCGTTAATCCATCCGTGTCAACCGAGCAAACAGCGGCCTCCGGCAATAAACAAATCAATAATCTGCTGGATAAGGTCGAAAAAGCCCAATCAAATATCACCACCAGGCCTGGTGGTGATGTTGAGGAGAATCATTATGCAAGTCAGTTCTGTATTCAGTATGCCGTGGTTTAGCGCGAGTTTTGGTTATCTTAAAAATCCGGTAGATCAATTAGAAAACCCGGAGCAAGGCTTAATCAAACTTCATGCAAACGATTCTGCGCACATCTCAGAGGCGGGCATGAGAAAGCTCATGGAAGAAAATGATAACTATGAAATTTTCGAGCCTAAAAGTTACCAAGACATTCAAGATAAATTAGCGGAAATGGTGGATGACGTGCTGGCTGGATTAGGGTTGCCGACGGATATTGAAGTTGATATCGAAATGACTCAACAAGGTGTGATTTATCACATTGATCACCCACGCGCAGCCGAAATTGAGGCCGCACTTAATGCCCGCCCGATCATTGCCGCCATTGCTGGATTTGGTTATGGCGCATATATGATGGAGCAAGCTGAAAGAGCCAGATTGTCTGTGCTAGAAAACTTTAGCGGCTCGCAGGAAGAAGCCATTGAGCTAATTAAAAAAGAAATAGAAAAACTCTATGCCAAAAGATTTATGTATGACGACAACGGCCAAGCCATAAATATGTCGTTGGCGTAACGCAGAGTGGAGTAGGCAAAAAAATGCGAGCAGGAGCGAAGTATGAGTGTTGCATCAGTTAATCCCTATCTGTCCATGATGTCGGCTTATAAAGCGGCCAGCGACAATAAACAAACTAACAATCTATTGGATACAGTCGAAACCACCCAATCAAGCACCACCACCAGGCCTGGTGACGACACGGTGACGATTTCGCAAGAGGCATCACGAAAATCTCGGTTAGAGCAATATCCGCTTAAGGATGATCCAGTCGAGCTTTTTAATAAATGGTTGGAAGAAGGAAGTGATGTGCCATATTTTTCATTAGGTGGTACAGGAATGAATGGTTATACACCGCGTAAAATCTTGCCTGAGAATGAGGTATTGTTGAGTGAACTAAGACAGAAGGCTCAGCAAGAGACTGATCCTGAAGCAAAGCGTACTTATATGTTTAAAATTTCTGTTTTAGACGGTTTGGGTGCATCTGAAATGTTTAAAACGGAAAGTGATATAGACGCACGAGTTTTAGCCGAAAACCAAAGTTTGTATTTGAAGCAACAATATTTAACTGAAAAATACGGCAATCCGAACGGTGCTATGGATTCAGGATTTATGCAGCGAGCAGAGCAAGCCATTAGCCAATTAAGATCAAACGCTTTGCCGTCCTTATCGGGGGATACACCAAAAGCACCTGAACAGAGTTTTATAAAGCAGGGGTTTGATTTGGACGACTTTAATAACCCTAGCTTTTTAACCAATCTAATTGAGAAGGCTTTTAGTCAAAAAGCATCATTGCTTTAACGCTAAAAACTCGACAGGAGTCACATTATGTCTATTTCATCAGTTAACCCCTATATGTCTATGATGTCGGTTTATAAAACAGCCAACGAGAATAAACAAACCAGTAATCTACTGGATACGGTAGAAAACACCCAGTCAAACGCAACCACCAGGCCTGGTGAGGATAGGGTGAGTCTTTCTGACGAGGCACTAAAACGTGCAGAAGCTGAAAGGATGGCAGAAGAAGAGAGCTATCCAAGACCGTATTCGCCAATGACCTCTCAAGCTATTTTCGATAAGGCGATGGCAAACTTAGACGAAAAGGGTAATCCCATTTTTGAGCGTGAAAAACCGATTGAATCCATTCTTCCTGAGAACTTGAAGATCTTAGAGGAACTGAAGCAAATTAAGCCAACCACAAAAAGTGAAATGTTCGATAAGGAAATCGATATTTCTATGCTTATGAGCTATGGCGATAAAGAGATTTTTACTTCGACTGAGCAAGTGCGTGAAAGACATAACGCCTATATCGGGGCGGCGGTGTTTATGAATATGGAGAGAATGGCGAAAGAAATTCCTACTATTACCACGATGGAAGGGTTTGCGGAATCTCTGCGTTCACTTGGTCTAAAGCTTTAAAGAGTTTAAATATTTTGATAAGGCGCGGCAACACGCCGTGTTTTTAATCGGCAATCTATTTGGAGAAGAACATGAGTATTTCATCAGTTAACCCCTATATGTCAGCGCATCAAACATCCGCGACCCAGGCTAAACAAAACAATAACCTGTTGGATACAGTTGAAAACACTCAATCAAACACCACCAGGCCTGGTGATGACACCGTGACGATTTCGCAAGAGGCCACACAAAAATCCAGAGCGGAACAGTATGCACTTAAAACTGATCCGGTGGCGTTTTATAAAGAGTGGCTGGATAGCGATCCACGCTATATAACTTTGCCCGGTCCAAAGCCTTATGAAGACTTATTGCCTGAAACCCAGGCTTATATTGATCAGCTTCATGAACGCTTACAGCAGGCCACAACGGGTGAGGAGCGTATGCGCATTCAGGGGTTAATCGGCACAGCATCGAGTTACGGTGATAAAGAAATGATTACCAGTGATGGTGATGCTATTCAACGTGTAAAAGTCGAAACCGTTGCGTTAAGTTTAAAAGTGGCGCATTTGGAAATACACAATGAACCTTTTCCTCGTCCTGAAGGGTTTGAGGCACCTGAACGCTTATCTCGTTTTCCCAATCTTAACGATACACGAGAAGCGATGATTGCCGCTAATGAAAAAATTGGTATTAGCCGAGAGCAAACCCTGGCGGCGTTTGCAGAAATTGAAGAACGAAATCGACAAGTAGTGAATGAATTTTATTATGGCTGGCTCAGTGGCAGCCGAACGATTGAGAATGATCCTTTCTTTACCGAAGATCAATCTTTTGAAGCTAGACAAAAACGCTGGTATGCCGAAGCCTATGACCTAAAAGCATATCAAAACAAAGGTTAGTCTCGCGTTTATCTGTAAGGCCTGAAAGCTAGGCTGCGATTTTAAGCGATGAGCTTGTGCGCAGTTGGCAACAATTACGACCTTAAAAACTTGGCTTGTTAGTGGTTTTTAGTTTGTTGCTGGTTTTGCGCGGTTTAAGAATGGTTGGTTTGGATCGGCTTTTGGTTTTAGGGTAATCCAGGTTGTAATGCAAGCCGCGACTTTCTTTACGTTTTTGCGCGCTGGCGACCATTAATTGCGCCACTAAAGCGAGGTTGCGTAGTTCTAGCAGGTCGCTATCAAGTGTGTGTTGCCAATAAAATTCATTGATTTCATTTTGTAGATTGCGAACTCGTTGTGCGGCACGTTTGAGTCGTTTATCGGTACGCACTATGCCAACGTAGTCCCACATTACGCGGCGCAACTCGTCCCAGTCATGCGAAATAACAACCGTTTCATCCGGTTCACTGGCTTGGCTACTATCCCATTCGGCGACCATTTCTGCTTGCGGTTTGAGGTTTTCAAACGCATTTTCAATGCTGTTATAGGCGGCTTGAGCAAAAACTAATCCTTCAAGTAATGAGTTACTCGCAAGACGGTTTGCGCCATGTAAACCGGTATAAGCGGTTTCGCCAATTGCATACAGTCCGGCTAAGTCGGTTTCGCCTTTAAGGTTAGTGACCACGCCGCCGCAGGTGTAATGGGCGGCCGGAACAACCGGAA
>DIJW01000163.1 GCA_002421475.1 Thiomicrospira sp. UBA5634
GGCACTTTACCCTTATGAAAATGCCTCCGCCGAACTGGCATGTTTGGCCATTGATCCTGATTACCAAGGTCAGTCTTTAGGTGAGGAGTTACTTCGCACTTTAGAAACACAAGCAAAACAGCAACAATTACAGCGGCTGTTTTTACTCACCACACACACCCAACATTGGTTTATCGAGCATGGCTTTCAAGCCAGCCCGCTTGAAAGCCTGCCGGAAAGTCGCAAATCCCTCTACAACTACCAAAGACAATCTAAAGTTTTGGTTAAAGAACTTAATTAATGAATGACAATAACAATCTAATCCAACAGCCTATTCGCAACTTAAAGGAACGTTTTCGCGGTTTTTTGCCGGTTGTGGTTGATGTTGAAACCGCCGGCTTTGAAGCCAGTAGCCATGCGTTACTTGAAGTCGCAGTAATGACGTTGAAGATGAATGACGATGGTTTAATCGAACCCGATCAACTTTATCAAGAAAACATCTTGCCGTTTGAGGGCTCTTTACTTGATCCGAGTGCACTTAAATTTATTGGCATAGATGATCCGTATCATCCATTTCGTAATGCAAAAAATGAACGTAGTGCGCTGGAACAGTTATTTGCACCCATCCGTACACAAATTAAACAGACAGGTTGCACTCGTGCCATTTTGGTTGGTCACAATGCGATGTTTGACCTTAACTTCCTTAAACATGCGGCAGAACGTACCAAAGTGAAAATTCCATTCCACTTATTCAGTACCTTCGACACTGTTTCTTTATCAGGCTTAATGTTTGGCGAAACCGTACTGAGTAAAGCGGTGCAAGCAGCAGGAATTGAGTGGGATAACAAAAAGGCACATAGCGCGGCCTATGACACCGAAAAAACCGCACGTTTATTTTGTCATATCGTCAATCAATGGCCGTTACTAAAACCAGCCTTAACTAACGAAACATCGGAAGAATCGGACTTAGACATGTTTCAGGGTTAAGTCTCGCAAGACAGGTTTTCGCTTAACAACCAGGCCTGGTTGTTAAGCGAATAAACATCTTATTGTTTGTTGTTACACTTTTTCGTTCGCAGCTGCCATCAGTTTTTTCAACTCACCGCTTTCCGCTAACTCAAGCGTAATATCACAACCGCCTTGCAATTCACCATCAATATACAATTGCGGAAAAGTCGGCCAATCTTGATATTTTGGTAAATGCTCAAAAATATACGGATCAGCCAACACATTCACAAAGGCAAACTTCTCGCCTGTTGCAACCAAAGCAGCGGCGGCACGACTCGAAAAACCGCATGAGGGCATTTGCGGTGTGCCTTTCATATAAAGCACAACCGGGTTGTTACTCACTTGCTCATGAATTTTAGCCAGTGTTTCTTGTTCAATGGTTTTTGCATCCATCTGCTTGTCCTATATCCGAGTAAAAAGATTGGTTATTATAGCGTTTAATTGACCAAAAATTAACGAATTCCGTCGACATTACGTTGTAACCAAAGTTCTAACAAGGCGCAATGCCAAAGTTTACTACCTTTAATAGCCGTAAAACTTTCTTCGGCCTCTGGGTTTGCCAGTAGTTTTTCAATATAGGCCGGATTAAACAACCGACGTTCACGCGCACGCTCACTCGTTAAAATCGACTTCATAAACTCATAAAACTCGCCACGCACATATTTAAGCGCCGGCATCGGAAAATAGCCTTTTGGCCGATCAATTACAGCATCCGGCACGATGCCGCGCGCAATACGCTTAAGCAACGTTTTACCGCCATCTTCAAGTTTGAGTTCCGGCGGTGCTGACATCACCAACTCTACTAAAGAATGGTCTAAAAACGGTACTCTGGCTTCCAACCCCCACGCCATCGTCATATTATCGACTCGCTTTACAGGGTCATCCACAATTAACGTCGTGGCATCCAAGCGTAATACCTGATCTAAAAACGTATCCGCACCCGGTTCGGTCAAACGATCCTCAATATATAACGACGTCACGTCTTCGATATGAAAACGTGCGTCAACCGTCTCCAACCATTCAGCATGAGAACGATCAAAATAACGTGGAGCAAAACGCTCTAACACACTACCTTGTGCGGCGGCCATTTGCGGATACCAAAAATAACCGCCAAATACTTCATCTGCACCCTGCCCCGACATCACTACTTTCACGTCTTGCGACACTTGTTCAGATAATAAATAAAACGCCACCGCATCTTGGCCGACCATCGGCTCGGACATTGCATCAATTGCTTGCGGTAATCTCGGCAAAACTTCGTCATTCGGCACAATATATTTATGATGTTTAGTTTGATATTGCTCAACTACTAAATCGGAATATTCAAACTCTGAACCTTTTTCTTCCGGTGCATCTTCAAAACCTATGGAAAAAGTACGTATATCTTGTGCACCGGCTTCCGCTAATAAACCAACGATTAGACTCGAATCCAAACCACCCGATAACAATACCCCAACCGGCACATCTGCCGCATCCAAACGCTTATAAACCGCTTGCTTTAATGCTTCATGCGTCGCCGACAACCAGGCCTGGTGATCCATTGGCTTTGCAGGACGTTGCGCATTAAGTGACCAATACTGCTTTTTAAACATCTGCCCATCCGGGTTCACAATCAGCCAATGACCCGGCTCGAGTTTTTTAATGCCTTTTAAAATCGTATGCGGTGCAGGAATCACCGCATGCAGGGTTAACTGGAAATGCAAACCGATTGGATCAATCTCGGTATCAATACCGCCAGCGGCTAATAACGCCTGTGTGTTGGAGGCAAAACGTACCCCACCTTCCATCGGGGCATAATACAAAGGTTTAATGCCAAAACGATCACGTGCCATCAGCAACTGCTCTTGATGGTCGTCCCAAATCGCAAACGCAAACATCCCTTCAAATCGCTTAGTACACTCCAAACCCCACTGACGATAGGCTTTTAAAATGACTTCTGTATCTGAATGTGATTGAAATTGATGGCCAAAGCCAATTAACTCTTCACGTAATTTTTTATAGTTATAAATACAACCGTTAAATACCAGTGATAACTCGTCATCAATCATGGGTTGATGACCGCCCGCTGACAAATCAATAATCGCCAAACGACGATGACCTAAACCAATTTGATTTTGTGTCCATACTCCGCCATCATCCGGGCCGCGACGTTCCAACTGACACTGCATCGCCCGCAAACTTTGTTCGGTGGCATTTTGCCCATTCCACCATAATTCGCCGCATAGTCCGCACATAGTCTTCTCTTCACGTTAAAATAATCGTTTCATTTTACTGGTTCAAAAAAATAATGCCATTAATCCATGCGTCTCATATTCTGTTAAGCAGTGAAAAGAAAGCAAAACGACTCAAAGCACGGCTAACCGAAAACGATTTAACCTTTCATGAAGGGGTTGAACGTTATAGTGACTGCCCATCAAAAGTACACCTGGGTGATTTAGGTTGGTTTGCACCGGGCGTTTTGCCGCCGCTGTTTGAAAAAGGCCTATGGCAAGCGCCCGTTGGCCAAGTCAGTGACCCGTGTCATAGCGAGTTCGGTTGGCACTTATTTTTTGTCCATCAACGGATCGAACTGAGCTAATTTAATGCATCATTATTACCTAGGTATGCTATCTTTATAATCCATTTAAACCGTTGGAAACCCAAACTTATGTGGCTTCGTATAAGCATAATGTGCTTAACTTTTATCGCGGTTCCCGCTCAGAGCAACAAAAATGACATTATCCATTTCCAGGCTTCAGCGGATAGCCCGCTAGCACAAGCTCGTTATATTAAAGGCGACCCGAACAAACCCACTGTGTTAATTTTGCACGGCTTTCTTGCCACTCACCATTTTTCAACCGTGCAAACCATGCAAGATCAGTTAAGTTTCGACGGCTACACAAGCTTGACGCCAACGTTGACTTTACAAGTTCCATTACGAAATCAGTCACTCAACTGCAACAGTTTACATACCCATACCTTGCAACAAGATCTTAACGAGATTCAAGGTTGGATCAAGTGGTTAGAAAATCATGGGCACCAACACATCGTCTTAATTGGTCACTCCAGTGGTAGCCAACAATTACTTGAAGCATTGATTCAACACACCCCCGCTTCGATAAAAGCGTTGATATCAACCAGCCTGTTTTATCTTAATGGTGAAGAGCTCGGTATTCGCCAACAAGATCTTCAAATTGCACATCAACAACTTAAACAACCTCATGCCGAACCACAAAAATTTAACTTTTTATATTGTCAGCAAGATTATCTGGCCACCGCAGAAAGTTATGTATCTTATTTAGTGATTAACCGCCAAAGGGTTATTCAACAATTAAATCAATTGAAGCTACCCAGCTACACCATTATGGGTTCTGCCGACAGTCGTTATCAATTGGTTGGTAAAGAATGGCTTGGAGAACTCGCCAAAACCACCACAAATCTGATCACGATTGAGGGCGCCAATCATTTTTTTGCCCATCAGCATGAAGCCACTTTACATCAACAAATACAGCAAATTTTAGTTGGTTTAGAGGCTGCACATGATTAAGCTGCGATCAATGCCCGCCACCCACACCCTACTCACTTTAACCCTGCTTGGGATTAGTGTATTGCTCGCGATCAATTTAACCCTTTACTTTAAAGGCCAGACTGTTCAACGCGAAGTACACGCCAATGCTGAAATTGAAGCACAAAAGGAGCTGTTTGCAGCAATTGATAACACCCTACAAATGATTGATTTACAACTGACAAAACTGACGGAGTGGGATGAAGTGCATCAACAACTTCAACAACCCAGTTATTACTTTTATTGGCGAGATCAGCGCATTAAAGAAAGTCTTTATTACCAAACCTACTATGAGCAACTTGAGTTATACAGCGCAGATAAATTTAAATTGTCACACCTTAAAAAGCCCTCTGGTACCGTCAGCGGATTAACTGACACGTTACCGAATGTCAGTCGATTTTTCCTGATTCAACCCCCAAACAAAGACCTCTTTATTGCTATTAAGCCGGTATATGATCGAGCGCAACCCCACGGTTTACTTGGTTATGTCGCAATCTCGGTCGACTTTTATACTGCTTTACGCCATCACAACCAATTTTATTACCTGAATATTCAAGAGTTGCACTTTAACCGTAGCGGCCTCATTCAAATGCACCAGTTAAATGAAGTGCTTGAATTTAAAGCAATATCCAATCCTGTAAGTGATCACTTATGGCAACTCATCCAACAGTTTGTGTTTCAATTGAGTGCGTTCAGTTTATTTGCTGCGTTGATTATTATTTGGGTACTAACCTTGTTATTTATATGGCCTTTACGTAGCTTGTCACACTACTTATCTCGTCTGCGCGAACAACCAAACCAAACGATCACTGCGCCTAAACACACATTTATTATTGAAGAATTTGAAAGCCTAAAAAACCAGTTAGCTGATTACCACCAGGCCTTAATCCAAGCCCAGACAGATTTAAATGAAAAAAACACCCAGCTTTGGCAATTATCAAGACAAGATCCGTTAACAAATGTATTAAATCGACGAGCATTTGATGAAGCGTGGAAAACGCTATTACAGAACCATGTAGAAACACCGAACAATGTCGGTTATTTAATTTTAGATTGCGATCATTTTAAGGCGCTGAATGACAGCTATGGTCATCAAACCGGCGACGAAATTATTAAGGCGGCGGCTAAAACCCTACAGCACAGTTTGCCAAAAGGCCTGCCGTTATATCGTATCGGTGGCGATGAGTTCGCTATTTTGTTAAAAGATTATACCCCCAACCAAATTGAACAACTGGCACAAAAATGTTTAGCCGACTTGCTTGCCTACCCTTTCCAACAACTTGATGTAAAAGAAAAAATTTGCTTTAGCATCGGCATCAGTTATGCGAATAAAAAGCAACCGGTGGAACACTTAGCGGTTTTACCTCGCCAAGCTGATATTTCAATGTATAAAGCAAAACATTCACCGCACAGTAAAATTCACTTTTATCAGCATGAAGTGGACACGGACAGCCAATCATTGGTTTCCAGTCAAATCTTAAACCAAGTACTTGCCGCGGCCCATACCGGCCATGGTGTCTGTTTGCACTACCAACCAATCTGTAATTTAGTTTCGAACGAATGTTATTTCGAAGCGTTAGTGCGGCTTACAAACGAACAACAACTGATTTATCCGCTCGATATTTTTACCATTATTGCGCACCACCGACTTGAAGTTGAGTTTGACCAAAAAGTACTTAAACAACTCTTACAGGATTTACGTAACCAGGTTTTAAAACCGGGCCAAGGCGTATCGGTTAACTTATCCGGCAAAACCTTATTACAACCCTTTTTGGTTGATTTATTTGAACCGTTTTTACCCTTTTTAACCCAACATAAAATAGTCATCGAAATTACGGAAACCGTTTTGATTGACCATTTTAACGAAGTGTCTTTTACCCTTAATAAATTGCGCCGCCAGGGTTTTCTGATTGCACTGGATGATTTTGGCAGCGGTTATTCATCAATCCGTTATCTCGCCCACATGCCGGTCGATATCATCAAGTTTGATCTTAGCCTTACACATGCCTTAAACAGCGATGACAAAACCAAGCACATTATTGAAGCGACGGCCAATATGATTCGCCAAGCAGGTTATGAGTTAGTGATGGAAGGAATCGAAACCCCATTATTATTGAACTTGGCAAAACAAGCGGGAGCGACATATATACAGGGTTATTTAATGGGTAAACCAAACATCCAGCCACAGACACCAGGCCTGGTAGCATAATGAAAACCACCGTTATTGGCATTATTGGCGGCATTGGCTGCGGCAAATCGGTACTAGCTGACTATTTCGTAAGCCTCGGTTATCCCGTCATTGATACTGACCAAGTTGCAAAAAACTTAGTCAAACCGCAACAACCAGGCCTGGTAGCGCTCATTACACAACTCGGTCGTGATTATTTAACAGACAAAGGTGAACTCAATCGGGTTAAATTGGCCGAGATGTTTTTTAGCCATCCGCAGATTAAACAGCAAGTTGAAGCTATCCTTCACCCATTAATTCGACAGAATGTCAGTGAGCAAATTAACCGACTGCGCGGTACAACTGAATTTATTTTTATTGCTATTCCGGTGTTAGCACAGGTTCGTCAGCCTGAATACCAGTTAGACCGGGTGTTGTTGGTTGACTGTGATCAGGAAAAACAACAACAACGAGTTCAAATGCGTGATCAACGCAGTCACGAACAAATTGAAGCCATTATTGCGCAACAAGCTAGTCGTGCGCAGCGGCTAGCCTTAGCGGATGATGTAATTGAAAACAATGGCGATTTAAACCAACTGCATCAGCAGGCCGAGGCTTGGCTTGCGCAAGTTAAACAAAGTGCCGTTTAAATCGGTTGCGGCCAATAACCGGATATCGCCGCAATGCCTTGCGCACCGTACATTTTGGCATCGGTCAAATCGGCTTCATTCATTCCGCCTAATGCATAAATCGGTACCGGAACGTTTGCTGCCATTTCAGCAAACTTATGCCAACCCAGTCCGGGTTCGCCGGGGTGTGACGATGTTTCTTTAACCGGCGACAATAAAATAAAGTCTGCCCCTAACTCCAATGCCTTCGCAATTTCCATTTCATTATGTGTTGACACCGCTAGCAGTTTGTCCGAAGCAATCGGTCGCTCAGTTAAACCCATAATGGCCGTCGAGGCCAATTGAAGTCCATCTGCTTGTGGCACTTCGGCCAACCACTCCGCTTTAGCATTAAGCAATAATTTCGCACCCTGTCCATGACATAACGGCAACGCCGCTTTAGCTAACGCAATAAATTCGGTTTTTTCAAGCGATTTAGCGCGTAATTGCACCAGTTTAATCCCATCATGTAATGCCGCTTTGATCCGTTGCAACGCATCTTGCTGATCATGAAAACTGCCCGAAATCATATAACGTGACGGGAGTTGTAACGCCCGTACAATCCCACGATTAGCCACTAACATCGCACGCTGATCAAGCTCAGCAATCGGACACCAGTCAAAGTCATGGCCTTCATGAGCATGTAACTCGCCGCTAAACTGATGCCCTACAAACACCTGCAGTTGCACCTGAATATCACCATGATCCCACGGGTAAGAAATGAGTGGTTGCCAATCTGTAGTCAGCAAATTGGTTTCTTCCATAAACTCACGTGTTAATGCTTGTAATGGTGATTCTCCGGCTTCAATTTTGCCACCGGGAAACTCCCACTGCCCTGCAAAAGACTGGCGCGCTAAACGCTGACCGATAAGTACTTTTCCATCATTGACTAAACAACCCACCGCGACCTGAATCATATTGATGTGCTCCCAAATAAAAAGGCACGAAACTCGTGCCTTTACTGTCTTCTAATACCGTCTAAGAACGATATTCTGCGTTTATTTTGACATAATCATAAGAAAAGTCGCATGTCCAAACAGTTTCTGAAACTGCACCACGATTGAGTTCAATCCGCACTTCAATTTCTTCGTTTTTCATGACTTTCTGACCTTGATCTTCGGTGTAATCCGCCGCCCGCCCACCATCACGTACGATACACACACCACCCAAATAGATCTGTAATTTATTAATATCCAAATCCACCAGGCCTGCTCTGCCAACCGCAGCCAAAATCCGCCCCCAGTTTGGATCAGAAGCAAACATGGCCGTTTTGACTAAGGGTGATAATGCAACTGCATGCGCCACCTTTAAACATTCTTCTTCGGTTTGTCCGCCATTCACTTCAACCGCAATAAATTTAGTTGCGCCCTCACCATCACGCACAATCATCTGCGCCAAAATGGTCATCACATCATCAATTTCTGCTTTAAACTGCTGATAAGCGGGGCTGTTTTCATCCGTAATCGTCGGCATATCAGCTTGTTGAGTCGCAGTTAAAGTACAAGCATCATTGGTAGAAGTGTCGCCATCTACCGTAATACGGTTAAACGACTTTTTAACCGCTTGTTTTAAGCATTGTTCCAACAGCGACTGGCTAATTTTGGCATCCGTTACAACATAACCCAACATGGTCGCCATATTCGGATGAATCATGCCTGAACCTTTAGCCATGCCGGTAATGGTGACATCATGACCATCAACCTTCACCACTCGACTCACCATTTTCGGCACAATATCAGTCGTCATAATACCGGCCATCGCTTGCGCCCAGCCGTCTACTTTACGATTCGCCAACGCATCCGGCAAACCGGCTTGAATTTTTTGCATCGGTAACGGTTCACCGATCACACCGGTAGAGAAAGGTAAAATCTGTTCAGGTTGACAACCTAACTCCGCCGCCAGCCAAGCGCAAGTTTGGCGTGCATTCACCAGGCCTGGTTCACCGGTCGCCGCATTCGCGTTACCACTGTTAATTAACAAAGCGCGCGGTTGTGTTTTAGCCAAGTGTTGTTTCGCGACCGTGACCGGCGCGGCACAACAAGCATTGGTCGTAAACGTAGCGGCAGTAATACTGCCTTCAACAAATTCAATCACGACTAAATCGGTTTTGCCATTTTTCTTGATTTTTGCCGCTGTCGCACCTAAATAGGCACCGGCAACCGGGTGGATTTGTGGCAACTCATTTGAAAGACCTACAGGCATAACACACCTCACGCAGAAATTAAAAAGGTTAAGACGCAAAAGCCAGCAATAATGCTGGCTTGTTTACAGTTTTTAAATCATCGCAACTGAACCCTTAGTCCAGCTTACCGCAACATTGTTTGTATTTTTTACCTGAACCACATGGACACGGATCATTGCGTCCTACCTTCGGCACGTCTCGACGGAAAGTATTAGCCTCTCCTTGAGCCCCCTCATTACGCGTGCCGGCATCTGCATCCGGATGTGTCGCCTGCAACTTTTGTGCTGCTTCAGCTTGTTGCTGCGCTTCAAACGCGGCTACATCATCCTGACTATGCAACTGAACCCATGACAACATTTTGACTGTTTCGCGTTTTACTTCACTGAGGAAAACTTGGAACAACATCGCCGCTTCACGGCGATATTCTTGAAAAGGATCCTTCTGAGCAAAACCACGCAAATGAATACCTTTGCGTAAATAGTCCATTTCCGCCAAATGCTCGCGCCATAACTTATCAATGTTACGCAACAACACTTCTTTCTCAAAATGACCCAGTGTTTTTTCATCCACTACTGCCATTTTTGCGTTATAAGCCTGCTCTATTTCGGCCACAATTTTGTCGCGCAACGGTTCTTCATACAAAGATTTATCCGCATCCAACCAGGCCTGAACTTTCAGAGTGATACCAAACTCTTCCTGTAATGCCGTTTCAAGTTCCGCAATTCGCCACTGTTCATCTAAACTGCCCGGCATGATGTACTGATCAATCACATCATTCACCACGTCATTTCGCATTAGCTGAATGGTTTCACGAACTTCTTCGCTTTCCATCAATTCATTACGTTGCTGATAGACCACTTTACGTTGTTCATTGGCAATGTTGTCAAACTTCAACAGATTGGCACGTTCATCTTGATGTAAACGTTCAACTTGTTTTTGTGCACGTTCAATTGACTTGCTGACCATTGGATGCTCAATCGCTTCCCCCGGTTGCATACCCAAGCGGCGCATCATATTTTTTACGCGCTCCGAAGCAAATCGGCGCATTAAATCATCATCCAACGATAAATAAAAACGTGTCACACCCGGATCACCTTGACGACCTGAACGACCACGCAGCTGGTTATCAATACGGCGTGATTCATGACGCTCAGTTCCTAATACGTACAAACCTCCAAGGCTAACAACCTCTTCATGTCCTTTTTCTACCGCAGCCTTTTGGCGTGCAATCTCTGCTGGCCATTCCTTTTCATACTCTTCTGCATTATCTACTGGCGAAACTCCGCGACGCTGTAATTCAAAATCTGCCATGAACTCTGGATTGCCACCCAACATGATGTCGGTACCACGACCTGCCATATTTGTTGCAACAGTAACCGCGCTTTTAACACCTGCGCGAGCGATGATCGCGGCTTCACGTTCATGATGCTTTGCATTTAGAACCTCGTGAGGCACGCCAGCTTTACGAAGAAAGGCGGATAACTCCTCAGATTTTTCAACGCTAACAGTGCCAACCAAGACCGGTTGTCCCTTGCGATAACGTTCAGCGATATCTGCAGTTACTGCAGCAAACTTTCCAACCTCGGTCTTGTAGACCAAATCCGCCGAATCAATACGTTGTGATGGGCGGTTGGTTGGAATCGGAACTACGCCCAGCCTGTAAATCTGGTGGAACTCGGAGGCTTCTGTTGTTGCAGTACCTGTCATACCTGACAATTTGTCATATAAACGGAAGTAGTTTTGCAGCGTAATAGTTGCAAGGGTTTGGTTCTCATCCTTAATTTCAATACGCTCTTTAGCTTCAAGGGCTTGGTGTAGACCCTCACTGTAGCGACGACCTGCGAGCATTCGGCCCGTGTGCTCATCAACGATCAGTAGTTCACCATTCATTACAACGTAATCTTTATCGCGTTTGAATAACTCCTTGGCACGAATTGCATTGTTTAAATAGCCAATCATCGGAGTATTTGCAGCCTCATAAAGGTTGCCAATCTGCAAGAGCTCTTCAACCTTGGTAACACCTTCTTCAAGGATTCCTGAAGTCTTCTTCTTTTCATCTACCTCGTAGTGAACATTTCGCTGAAGTTTCTGTACCAAGTTAGCAAACTCTACATACCACTTGGTTGCCTTATCAGCGGGTCCACTAATAATCAAAGGAGTACGGGCCTCGTCGATAAGGATCGAGTCGACCTCATCTACTACTGCAAAGAAGTGATCGCGCTGGACACATTCTTCAAGTGACCAAGCCATGTTGTCGCGCAGGTAATCAAAACCAAACTCATTGTTTGTACCGTAAGTGATATCTGCTGCATACGCCTCGCGTCGTTCGGCGGGTGTCATATTTGCAAGAATCACACCAACCTTTAAACCTAAGAACCTATGTACGCGACCCATCCACTCGCTATCGCGCTCTGCTAAGTAATCATTTGTTGTAACAACATGCACACCACGACCGGCAAGGGCATTTAAATATGATGGAAGGGTTGCAACTAATGTCTTACCTTCACCGGTACGCATTTCTGCAATATTGCCCCTGTGCATCGCTGCACCGCCCATGATTTGAACATCGTAATGGCGCTGCCCCAAGGTGCGACGACCAGCCTCACGTACAACAGCGAAGGCTTCTGGGAGCAGTTCATCGAGTGATTCACCATCGGCATATCGGGCCTGGAATTGCGGGGTCTGCGCACGTAGCTCTGAGTCTGACATCGCTGAAAAGCGAGCTTCTTGAGCATTAACCAAGGCAACGATCTTGGTGAGGTCGCGAAGGATCCGTCCTTCGCCTGCACGCAAAATCTTGTCTACAAACGCTGGCATCGACCTGGCCTCTCAGAAAGGGTGGGACCCTGATTCACGCCCTTATCGTAGAGGTTGGGCAACACAGGCGGTAACCGCAGAGACTGGGCCAACAGCGTGAAATCCCTGCGAGTTAACCACCCTCACAGCCTCTCTGAGGGTCGCTCCCGTCGTTACTACATCATCGATCAAGATCAACTCTCCCCTGGCGGCACAGCTAAGGCTAAAGGCCCCTGCAAGATTTCTAGCACGTTGATCTCGGTGCAACCGACTTTGATCCTTGACCTTTCTCGAGAGCTGTAAACAATCAAGCATTGGTATTGCTGTCCTATCTGAAATTTGCGATACCAGGTCCACAATAAAACTTCGACCACGACGGCGTTGTGATGCTCTACCTGATGGAATGGGAACTAAGCGGCACAAGGATGAATCCACCGATCTCTTCTCCAACACATGAATAATC
Source organism: Thiomicrospira sp. UBA5634 (assembly GCA_002421475.1). Taxonomy (GTDB): domain Bacteria; phylum Pseudomonadota; class Gammaproteobacteria; order Thiomicrospirales; family Thiomicrospiraceae; genus Thiomicrospira. The sequence goes on from DIJW01000163.1 coordinate 12,808, forward strand.
GCCTCAATGATTAACTCATCGGCACCTTTTTGACCCGATTCTTTCGCAGCAAGAATTATCTTGGATGCTGTCGGTGTGTAAAAAAGTGCAGAGTGCACCGTCAAATTATCAAATGTACTTTTGTAATAATGAGGATGCCAACTGCTTCGACATGCTGAGCAAATACTTGGCCCTAAACGCTGACAACCAAAACATCTACTGGGAAACAAGAGTTGCGAAAGTTCGGCAAATATACTCACATAGTTATTGTCACCAATTAATTTTTCACTTATCTCGACAATAAAAAACTGTGGAAACTACGCTTTGTAATCCTCTGGTTGCAATGAAATGAGGCGTTGTTCGATACTCTCCCATGTGTTGCGAGGCAGCGTCACAACAAAATGTGCGCCACGACCTGGACGACCCCAAGCCTCAAGCTCACCATTGTGTAATCGTGCATCTTCGAGTGCAATCGAAAGTCCCAGGCCTGTTCCTCCGCGAATTCTGGCCCGTGAAGGATCTGCTCTCCAGAAACGATCAAAGACTCTCATAAGAGCGTTCTCATCTAAGCCAACTCCATAATCACGAACGCCAACTGCAACATCATGCTCGCTGGATACAATGTGAACATCTATCTGTTGCTCTTCAGCATGATCAATCGCATTGGCCAAAAGGTTTCGTAAAATACGCTCTACACGACGAATGTCGGCTTTAATCATGATTACCGGCTCTACCGTTTTCACATAAATCTCTGTTTTGCGCTCCTTTGCAACTAGCCCCAAATCATCTGCGCAACGTTGAACTAGTTGAACCATGTCGAAGTCAACCGCCTCGAGAACGGCTACCTCGGCATCAAATCGTGAAACTTCAAGTAAATCTTCTAGCAATCTCTCAAAGCGATCTAATTGTGCAACTAAAAGCTCTGCACTTCTGGAAACGATAGGGTCAAATGAGTCCTTAGATGAATGGATTACTTCGGAAGCCATGCGCAAGGTTGTTAATGGTGTTCGAAGTTCATGTGAAACATCTGATACAAAGCGCTGTTGAACTCGAGAAAGATTTTCTAATCGTGCGATCTGTTTCTCAATTGACTCTGCCATTTCATTGAAGGCTAAACCCAACCTCGAGATCTCATCCCGTGATTCGACCTTTAATCGTTTTCTAAAGTCACCAGCGGTAAATTCAGTCGCAATCATGGCCGCTTCTCGCACAGGTTTAACTACCTGTCGAACCACCAACCATGTAATCAAAGCAATCAAAAGAAGTAGAACAAATCCAGTTAAGAATAGTAATCGACTTATCAGATCGAGGGTTTTTTCCTGGTTTGCAAGAGAGAAAATAATGAACATCTCATACTGGCCTGCATTAGGTATCTGAACTTTTTGGCCGATTGCCAAACCTCTGACTTTTGTTCCAGTCAGATAATTCATATTTGTGTACTGGTACACCAAATCAGGCTCTTTACGAACTCGTTCACTTAATGATTGAGGAATCGAGGATGGATCTAGAAGATTGGATGCAATCTCATAGTTATTTTCTCGTGTATTGCCAGGGCTTCTAATAAAGACCACTTCTCGTGCATTTTCATTGGCAGTCAAGGTTGTAGCTGAACTGATTACATCATCTACAACTTTTTGCACCTCAGAGTCTTTCTCTCCTTGAGCAAGCAAGAATCGGTACTCGGCTGTAAAGATTGTCGAACGAGCTTCAATCAGAGCTGAGTTGAGATTTACCTCTTTAATTCCCGCTGCCAACCGTGAATTAAGGGCTGAACCAGTTATCCCGATAACGGCTAGTGAGAGGATTACAGTAGAGAAAATAACCTTGATAGCAAGGGAGTTTTGGATTCGACGATACATTCGGTTCATAACTAGGAACCGCCCATGACTCCAGCTTTGTATCCAACACCACGAACCGTAACTACGATCTCGGGATGTTCAGCATCATGCTCGATCTTTGAGCGCAATCGCTGAACGTGAACATTTACAAGTCGTGTATCGGTGGAATGGCGATAACCCCAAACTTCGCTGAGCAGGGCATCACGGGTAAAGACTCGTCCTGGTTCCTTCGCCAATGCTACGAGTAGATCAAACTCCAACCGAGTTAATGCGATTTGTTTGCCACCGCGAGCAACTTGATGGGCTTGCACATCGATCGCCAAGTCACCAATCGTAAGTAGACCTGAGACATCGGCATTTGTTCGGCGCAATCGGGTTCTGATTCGCGCAATTAACTCAGAGGGATGACGAAATGGCTTAACCATGTAGTCATCAGCACCTGCTTCTAAACCTTTAACAACATCTTGTGTATCGCCTTTAGCAGAGAGCATGACGATGGGAACCATCGATTCTGCACGGATCAACTTGCATACTTCAATTCCATCAAGGCCTGGCAACATGACATCTAACAAAACTAAATCTGGAGGATTATTACGGAAAACATCCATGACCTCATCACCGCGACTTACTAGATCCACATCGATGCCAGCACCAGTTAAAACGATGCCGAGCATCTCTGCGAGATCCTGGTCGTCATCGACAACCATTACTAAAGTCATTAGCTACCGTGCTCCCAAGAGTTCAGGTACATATCTTGTGCAGGTGTTAGAACATCGATACGTCCACCCATGCTGATTAACTTGAGTGCAGCAACTTCCTTGTCGATATATGAAGGAACATCATGAACACCTGGCTTAAGATTCTTTGCTTCCTTCACTAGGTATTCAGCGGTTAGTGCCTGATCTGAGAATGACATATCCATTACAGATGCTGGGTGACCTTCAGCTGCTCCTAGATTTACCAGGCGACCTTCAGCCAGAAGAAGTAAGCGACGCCCATCCGACAAGACATACTCATCTGTCTGGTGACGCATCTTTGCATTCTTCTTCTTTGAGTTCTGCTCGAGCCATGCAACATCGATTTCGATATCGAAGTGACCTGAGTTAGCCATGATTGCGCCATCCTTCATCACTGCAAAGTGCTCATCACGCAATACATCACGGTTGCCTGTAACGGTAATAAAAACATCTCCGAGCTTTGCCGCATCAAGCATTGGCATCACTCGGAATCCCTGCATCATTGCATCAAGTGCCTTAGTTGGATCAATTTCGGTGACGATTACATCAGCGCCCATACCCTTAGCACGTTCTGCAACACCCTTACCGCAGAAACCAAAACCAGCAACAACAACGATGCGACCTGCAAGCAAGAAGTTAGTTGCACGGAAAACAGCATCAAGTGTTGATTGACCTGTTCCGTAACGGTTATCAAACATATGCTTTGTGTCTGTGTCATTAACCGCGATCATTGGAAACTGAAGCGCTCCATCTTTTGCCATCTGGTTAAGACGAATTACTCCAGTTGTTGTCTCTTCGCAACCACCAGTGATGTTTGGAATGAGCTCTTTACGAGTTGTGTGCAATGTGTTAACAAGATCGCAACCATCATCAAATACTTGATGTGGTTCGATATCTAAAGCTGCGTTGATGTGCTTGTAATATCCATCACGATCAACGGCGTTACGAGCAAATACTGAAATGCCATATTCATGGACAAGAGCTGCAGCTGTGTCATCCTGAGTCGAAAGTGGATTTGAAGCACACAATGCGATCTCTGCTCCACCCGCCTTGAGCACGCGCATCAAGTTTGCGGTCTCAGTTGTGACGTGCATACATGCCGAAATGCGCACACCTGCAAATGGTTGTGACTTTTCAAAACGCTCGCGAATTTGAGCAAGCACAGGCATATTGCGCTCAGCCCATTCGATGCGCTTACGACCCTCTGCTGCAAGTGATGCATCAGCAATGTCATGCTTGGGAAGAGTTGAGGTAACAGGAACGTTCACGAAAATCTCCTTAAATGGTAATCAAAGTATTAAT
>DIJW01000009.1:0-5123 GCA_002421475.1 Thiomicrospira sp. UBA5634
CAAATCCGCCGGCGTGAAAGATGTACCCGGGCATCCTAATTTATGGGTCACCACACCCAAGCTGTTAGAGGATTTAGGCCTCGCTAATCAAGAACAGTTGTTGCAACATCTTGATCAAATTGTGCAGGACTTTTTTAATCAGTCGAAGGCTTAATCACAAACACATTCCTACCGCTACAAGCGGTGGTAAAATTCCCAAATCAAATAGATTTTCTACAAGGTTATAAAAGGTTTCCATGATTACAGGTGAAAAGTTACAAAAAATTCTTGCGCGCGGCGGCTATGGCTCACGGCGTGAGATTGAACGCTTAATTGAACAAGGCTTGGTGCAGCTTAACGGGCGCACGGCACAGTTAGGTGATCGCGCGGTGGAAACCGACCGTATTCAAGTTCGTGGCACAACGATTAAACAAACACGTTTGGTTAAACAGCCAACCGAAGTCATTTTATATAACAAACCGGAAGGTTTGGTTTGTACGCGTAATGATGAAAAAGCGCGTGATACGATTTTTGATGAGTTGCCACGGATTGTAAACGGCCGTTGGATCACTATAGGTCGTTTGGACATTAACACCAGCGGTTTGTTGTTGTTAACCAATAACGGTGAGCTGGCAAATCGTTTAATGCATCCGTCTTTTGAAGTCGAACGCGAATATGCGGTGCGGGTATTTGGTGAAGTGGCGGATGAAGTTTTAACCAATTTACGCCAAGGCGTGATGTTGGAAGACGGCTTAGCCAAGTTTGATCATGTCTCTAAACTGCCTTCGGATGAAGACGCACAAAACCAGTGGTTCCGTGTGGTGTTAAAAGAAGGTCGCTACCGTGAAGTTCGCCGTTTATGGGAATCACAAGGTGTTCAAGTCAGTCGTTTGATGCGGGTACGTTATGGTGAATTCAGTTTGCCGCGCAACTTACGTCGCGGTAAAACCCAAGCCTTAACCTGGCAACAGGTTAACAGCTTGCTAAAAAGTGTTGATTTACCGCAAGAAGCGCGTCCTGATTTACGTGGTCAGGTAAAGGTGAAATCAACTGACAAGAAAACGCCGATTCCGACCAACTCACGCCGCCGGCGTTTTTAGTTAGGTTGGCTAAAGCTGGCACCAGGCCTGGTAAGGCAATAAAAAGCAATCCCACTAAAAGGAGCATGCGATGTTAAAAGTAGCTTTTTTTGCATTATTTATTGCGTTACTGATGGTTATGTTTCAGCTTTACAGCCCGGATATTGCAAAACTACATCAGCTGCAGCAAACCAATAAAGATTTAACCGAGCAGGTAGAACTTCTTCAATCGCAATTAGTTTTAAGTCAACTTGAACAACAACGCTTAAAAGAGGCGTTAGCTAAACATGATGCCGCTAAAATGAATCGTTTGTATGAGTGAGTTAGGTGTAAAAAGCCCTCGTTTTATTAAAACGCGGGTGTTTTTGTTTAGTTTGTTAGCGGCATGTGTTTGGGTCATAGGTTTTAAGTTTTCAGCCCCTTTATTTCAATCAATGCATTTACCGTTATTTGGCAGCCTGTTTCTACTGGTTATTTTTGTCACTATCTATCGTGCCACTCGGCAATTAAATCATTATTTTGCACGTGTTATTTCCGACCACAAATTTATTCATTGGCTGATTGAGGCGCGACTGAGCAGCTTTATATTGGCGTTATTATTTTCAGGCGTACTGACGATCAGTGCAATGGTGTTTGTATTTAACTTGGACTACCAGGCCTGGTGGATTGTCTTTAGCGGTTTTGCTTGGGTCAGTTTATTAATGTTAAGCCTGACGTTTAAAGATTACGTGCGCGCACCGATTTATAATTTTAGTCGCGCTTATATCAGTGTATTGTTCGGTGCGTTGTGGATGTTAGCAGCGCAACTGACGTTCGTTATGATCTGGCCGGCACACCAGTTTGAACCGATGAGTATTGAATTACTTGAGCAAGTTCGCGCCAATGTTAATCATGGCGAAATTTGGTTTCAACATATTGCGCGTACGGCGTTATATATAGAATTAAATATTTTGGCTTTAGCGCAAGTGGATGGGTTTAGCCCTTGGTTGGTCGCGACGATTTTATTGTTAACCACTTCGATTGTGCCTTTTATGGCATTAGCCTTGTTCGCACGTTCGATTTACGAAGGTTTTGCCCGTTGGTTATTACCGCCTCTTAAGGAGCCGAACGCGTGAAATTAGGTTTAATGAGTTTGGTGTTTGTTTTGTTTTCGAATGTATTGGCGGCTGATTTGAGTTGGCCGCAGCTTAGTACAGCGCAACAAAGTTGGATTGGCGAACGTATTTATCAAAACGAAACCGGCGGCAAACGTGAACATCTGACTTTTTGGAGTGCCGCTGAGGAGTTTCCTTCCTTCGGTATTGGGCATTTTATTTGGATTCCGGCAGGTGTAAATGTGCCATTTGAGCCGACGTTTGAGTCGATGGTTAAGTTTGTATCACAAACACATCCTGCGCCAAAATGGGTGCTGCAACCTCATGCACCGTGGAAGTCTAAGACTGCATTTGATCTGGCGAAATCCTCAACGGATATGAAGGAGTTGCGTGATTGGTTGGCCGATACTAAACCACAACAAGCTGATTTCATTATTCAACGATTTCAACAACGTATACATCACTTATCGAGTCAAACCCTAGCTGAACAACCAGGCCTGGTGCATAAACTCAACCGCTTGATGCAAACGCCACAAGGGCTGTTTGCACTGATTGATTATGTAAACTTTAAAGGTATCGGTGATAATCCGCTGGAGCGTTATCAAGGCCAAGGTTGGGGCTTAGTGCAAGTTTTGCAAGCGATGCCGCACGATTTAACTCAACAGGCATCCGATAAGCAAGTATTAGAGTTGTTTGTCGAGGCGGCGATCAGGACATTACAACGGCGTGTTGAACTTGCCCCGACAGCTCGAAATGAAACGCGTTGGATGGCGGGCTGGAAAATACGTGTGCAAGGTTATTTAAAGGACTAATAGCATGAAACAGATTTTATTGACGGTGTGGCGGGCAGCACGGCCGCCTTTTTTGTTATTAAGCTTATCCGTTGTCAGTTTAGGTGGTGCGTTAGCGTTTTATTCCGGCGCGACTTGGTCAAATAGCCTGTTTGGATTAATTTTACTCGGCGCTTTAGCCGCCCATGCCAGTGTTAATTTACTCAACGAAGCCCATGATGCACGTTCTGGCTTAGATGCGCAAACTCAACGCACACCCTTTAGCGGCGGCAGCGGCGCGTTACAAACCTATCCGCAAGCCTTAGCTTGGGTTGAAGCGATGGGTTATGTTTTGATTGGGTTGATTATGGTAATCGGTTTTTACTTTATCGATTTACGCGGTTGGGCTTTATTGCCGATCGGTTTATTAGGCATTCTGGTGGTATTAAGTTATACACCGGCGATAACCCGTTCACCTTGGTTGTGCCTGATTGCACCAGGCTTAGGTTTTGGGCCGTTGATGGTAATGGGTACATATTTTGTAATGATGGGCGAATACAGCTGGTTAGCATTTGGCGTGTCATTAATTCCATTTTTTCTGGTCAATAATTTATTACTGTTAAATCAGTTTCCCGATTTTGACGCGGACAAACAGGTCGGGCGACGCAATTTATTGATAAAAGCCGGGCATTCAATCGGTGCATCCGTATTTCGCTGGTTTTTATTAGCGGCTTTTTTAACCTTGTTATTGTTGGTCACGTTAGAATATCTGCCTTTATGGGCGCTGTTAGGCACTTTAACATTAGTTTTAGCCTTGCCTTTGTATATTAAAGTGCAACGAGATCACATGGATTTAACTCGGTTACAACCGGCTTTGTTATGGAATGTGTTGGTGAACTTATTCACGCCATTATTAATCGCGATAGGTTTGTACCTCGCCAGTTTTTAGGGGAAATGCCATGTCAAATTATAAAACCTTGATGGATACGGTTGGTAATACGCCGTTGGTGCGTTTGCAACGCCTAGTACATAACGACACGGGTTCAGTCGTTTTGCTGAAACTGGAAGGCAATAATCCGGCCGGCTCAGTGAAAGATCGACCTGCGCTAAATATGATTCTGCAAGCGCAGAAACGCGGTGAAATTAAACCCGGTGATACCTTGATTGAAGCGACCAGCGGTAATACCGGTATTGCATTAGCGATGGTGTCGGCGATGCTGGGTTATAAAATGATTTTGATAATGCCGGATAACATGAGTATCGAACGACGTGCGTCCATGGCGGCGTATGGCGCAAAACTGATTTTGGTGACCCAAGCGCAAGGCATGGAAGGCGCACGTGATTTGGCGTTGGCGATGCAAAAACGCGGCGAAGGGGTGGTATTAAACCAATTTGCCAATCCGGATAATCCGCTGGCACATTTTCATACCACCGGCCCGGAAATATGGCGTGACACTGAACGTAAGGTAACGCACTTTGTCAGCGCGATGGGCACAACCGGCACCATTATGGGAACGTCCATGTATTTGAAACAACAAAACCCGCAAATTCGGATTGTTGGTGTACAACCGACTGAAGGTTCGTCAATTCCGGGTATTCGTCGTTGGCCGACAGAATACTTGCCGGAAATTTATGATCCTAAAAGAGTGGATCGCATTATTGATGTTTCGCAAGCTGTCGCGGAAGAAACTACCCGCCAACTGGCGCAGCAAGAAGGTATTTTTGCCGGCATTTCATCCGGCGGCGCAACTGCGGCGGCCATTCAATTAGCAACCGAGGTTGAAAATGCGTTGATCGTGAGTATTGTGTGTGATCGCGGCGATCGTTATTTGTCCACCAACGTATTTCCGGTGAATTAATGATGCAGCCGGCGCTTATTTTTGACATTGAAACCATTCCTGATTTTGATGGCGCACGTCGGGTCTTTGGATTTGAAGGTTTATCCGATGCGGATACCTTACAAGCGATTAACTTGAAGCGCAGTATTGAAACCGGTGGAGAATTTCAAAAACACTTTCTACATCGGATCGTAGCCATTTCTGCCGTGATGAAAACGCGCGACACCGTCAAAATTTGGTCAATTGGTGAAGTTGATTCGGATGAAAAAACCCTGATAGAACGTTTTTTTGAAGGCATTGAGCGTTTCAAACCAACCTTAGTCAGTTGGAACGGCGGCGGGTTTGATCTACCCGTATTGCATT
>DIJW01000009.1:5138-8991 GCA_002421475.1 Thiomicrospira sp. UBA5634
GATATGGGAGATTTTGATCGTGAACGCAAGTGGAATAACTATATTAGCCGTTATCAATTTGCCCATATTGATTTAATGGATGTGATGTCGGGTTATCAACCGCGAGCGGTGGCTAAATTGGACGAAATTGCGCAACTGCTGGGTTTGCCCGGCAAAATGGGTTTAAGTGGTGCAGGGGTATTAGATCAATACCTCGCCGGAGATATTAAAGGCATTCGTGATTATTGCGAGCTGGATGTGATCAATACCTATTTGGTGTATTTACGTTTCCAGTTAATGCGCGGTTGGTTAACTGCGCCTCAGTATCAAGAGGCTTGTGATGAATTAGCTACGGTTTTGCAAAACCCGAATCAACCACATTGGCAAGCCTACCACCAGGCCTGGTTAGGTTAATTTTGAGTAAATGGATTAAAAATGGCACGAGAAATTGAACGTAAGTTCTTATTAAAAGACGACAGTTGGCGTCAAGCAGCAAAACAATCGACCCGTTTTATGCAAGGTTATCTTAATCAAATTGAGGAAAATTCTTGTAAAAGTTCGGTGAGAGTCCGTATAGAAGGTGATAACGCCAACCTCAATATTAAAAGCCTTGAAATTGGTTTAAGTCGTGATGAATATGAATATCCCATTCCACGCGAAGATGCTGAAAAAATGCTTAAAAATCTAGCTGTTGGCCCTGTTATCGAGAAGACACGTTATCTCGTAGACTATGCCGGTTTAACTTGGGAAATTGATGAGTTTTTTGGTGATAATGCAGGCCTGGTGGTAGCCGAAGTCGAGTTGGACGATGAAAATCAAGCGTTAACTTTACCGGCGTGGGTTGGCACAGAAGTCACACATGACGTAAAGTATTACAACATTAGTTTGAGTAAACACCCTTACAAGGAATGGTCAGCGTATGAAACGCGTTAAAAAACCGGCATTAATTTTAGCTTTAGCCGCCACCTTTAGTCATCATTCAACAGTAGTTCATGCTGCACCAGGCCTGGTAGATGTTTATCAAATGGCTTTGCAACATGATGCCCAATTGGCTCAAGCTCAGGCAAGTTATGAAGCGAATCAACAAATCATGTCGCAAGCTAAATCGCTGTTGTTACCACAGATTTCTGCTAGTGCGGGTCTGAATCAAATTGACAGCAGTAACGACGCCAATACCGGTAATCTTCAAGAAATCGCAGTTAGCCTGCAACAACCGTTATTTAATCGTGAAGCCTTTAGCCGTTATGACCAAGCAAAATATCAGTTGGAAGAAGCGCATATTACCTTCCGTTTAGCGCAACAAAATTTAATGGTACGCACTTCAGAAGCTTATTTTAACGTGTTGCTCGCCGAGCAAAGTTTGCGTTTAGCTACATCAAAAGAAGCTGCAGATAAAATTCAATGGGAAAAAGCCCAAGCCTCAGCTGATGTAGGTTTAGCCAGTCGAACCGATGTTCTGCAAGCACGATCAAGTTATGACTTGTCCATTTCAGATCGTATTAGCGCGGAAAACAATTTAGATGTCGCTTATGAACAATTAATGAAACTTACCGGACAACCCTTAACAGCGTTAAAACAGTTGATGTTGCAGGTCAAACTGCCGAGTTTAGCGTTAGATAAAACAGCTTTGGAGTTGAAGGCTGAAGCAGATAATTTAACGGTACGGATTAGTCAACAACGCGGGCAAGTGGCGGCAGAAGAGATTGAGGCACAAAAATCGGCTCACTGGTTTAATGTAAACCTCCAAGCTCAGTATGTAGATCGAACTTACTCCGGTTATAGCGGAACGAGTGCGCCAACCGATCGGCAAGACACCACCATCGGTGTGCAGGTCAGTTTACCTTTATATAGCGGCGGGCGCACTTCCGCACAAGTTGCCGAAGCGCGTTTTAATAGCCAGGCAGCTAATATCGCGGTGCGCGATGCACGTGAACAAGCGCGTTTAGATGCACGAATTCAAGCACGTAATTTAGAGCGTGGTTATGCGTTAGTAGAGGCATTGCGCGAAGCTGTAAAATCTAGTGAAGCCTTTTTAGAAGCGGCAGAAGAGGGGTATCGAGTTGGTTTACGCAATATGTTGGATGTTTTGACCGCACGAGCTAATTTATTTCAGGCGCAGCGTAACTTGGCAGAAGCTTTGCATAACTTGGTACTCACTCAACTGCGTTTACAGAGTACTTTAGGCGAACTGAATATTGACCATTTACGTCAGCTAGATATGTTACTGAGTAATCAAAATTAATATGCCGTTTGCTAAAATAATCAGTCGCCGAGATTTAATAAAAAAGTCAGGGGTAAGTCTCGCAGCATTCACACCGTTATTAGTTGGTTGTGAGCAATCCACCAATAATCAACGAATTTTAATCGGCGTAACCGCACGTCCTCGCATGTTGGATCCGCGTCGTGCCACCGATGCGTTATCCAGCCGTGTGAATCGACTAATTTATCGTCAATTAGTCGACTTTAATGAGCGTTCTGAACCGGTCGCAGATTTAGCAACCTGGCAGATGATATCACCCACTCGCTATCGTTTTAATTTAATTGAAACACCCACATTTCATCATGGTAAAACGCTTAACGCTGCAGATGTAGCAGCCACGTACAATAGTTTGCTTGAACCGGGTTTTGGTTCACCCCATCGCGGCACACTCAAACACATTCAACGTGTTGAGGCGCTAAATGATCACCAGTGTGATTTTATTCTGCACGAGCCGGATGCATTATTTGTGGGTCGTTTAACCCTTGGAATTTTGCCGAAGGATTTAATTGATTCCGCACATGACTTCACCGCACAACCGATTGGCTCAGGGCAGGCTACTTTTGTTGATTTAAATGAGCAGCGTTTAGTGTTAAAACGCCCCGACTCGGTTGAATTACACTTTGTAGTGGTTAAAGATGCCATGGTTCGGGTGTTAAAACTGCAAAAGGGCGAATTGGATTGTGTGCAAAACGACTTGTCACCGGAATTAGTTAATTATTGCGCAAAGCAACCGGATCTAAAAGTGACTTGGCAAGTTGGCACCAGTTATTCGTATATCGGTTTTAATCTGGATGACCCTTTATTAAGCCAACCTGTGTTGCGTCAAGCGATTGCTTACGGATTGGATAGGCAACGTATTATTGACGCGATGTTTGACGGACAGGCTAGGCTTGCCGGCGGTTTATTGGTGCCGGAACATTGGGCCGGGAACCCCGAGCTAAGCGGTTTTGAATATAACCCGGATAAAGCACGAGCGTTATTAGCACAAGTTAAACGTCCGCAGCAGGGCAGTGAGCCGATTCAATTAAGTTACAAAACCTCCAGTGATCCTACTCGAATCCGTTTAGCGACGCTTTACCAAGCGCAATTAAAAGAAATCGGCATTGATTTACAAATACAAAGTTATGACTGGGGTACTTTTTATAGCGATATTGTAAAAGGTCGTTTTCAGTTATTTGGTTTAGCTTGGGTCGGCATAAAAAGCCCGGATATTTTTCAATATGTGTTTGCCAGCAATGCGATTCCACCGAATGGTGCAAACCGCGGTCGTTATCGTGACGGGCGTGCTGACCAGCTTATTCATGCGGCCTCTCAAGCAGAGGATCTAAATCAACAAGCCTCTCTATATCGTGATCTGCAAGCTCATCTTCAGCAAACTTTGCCGATTATGCCGTTATGGTATGAGAATCAATATGCCGTTGTGCGACAGCATTTACAAGGTTATCAACTATTTGCTGACGGACGTCTGGATTCATTACTCTGGGTACAGAAAGGTAAGGGAGCTAAGGGCTAAAGTTTTTTTGCGGTTTTTTACTAAAAACCGCTTGACGCTGGCGGTGGAGTCTTTATAATACGCCTCCATCAGCTTGAGGGGCTATAGCTCAGCTGGGAGAG
>DIJW01000057.1 GCA_002421475.1 Thiomicrospira sp. UBA5634
CGCGCAAATGAAGCCGAAGAAACTCACTACTATCGCGCCGAAGTATTTTTACGCCGCGGCAGTCAATCTTATGATGTGTATGGCTATGAACAAGCCGATTTGATTAGCGATATTTTGGATCACTTCGAACGCTACCTGCAATTCCTCCACACCACCCCCGGAACCCTGCCGTGGAATATGGAACAACATATTGACGAAGAACTGCCGCCGCAAACGGCAGAAGCTACAGAGAAAATCACAGAAAATAATCAAGAAAAGGCTACTTAAATGCGGTTAATTTTTTGTAATTATTCTAAATAAACACCAGCATTACCTGGTCTACAACGAATTGAAATTGATTTTAAATTGTAAATATTTGCTCAATTAAACTAATTGACTATTCACCATAGACCAAACATGCAGCTTGACCAATCAACAAGCTATTTTTATACTTTGCCTGAATTCATTAACTTAAAAGGCATCATTTATGCGTCTATTATTTTTAATTTTATCACTCACATTTACTGCCAACACCTATGCTCTTGGCGGTTTCGATTCGTTAGGTGAAAGTGAAAAAAAGATTCTTAGTCAAATAGAAGAACAATTAGGCTTTAAAGATCCTAGCAATAAAATTAAATCCGATATTTATAATGCCATCTCTTACGTATTTGAGAGTCAATGGAACTCATATTGGTTTGGCTTAACTGACTTATCTAAATCAAAATTAACAACTGACAAAAACAATGGTTTTTACGAGTTAACGGTCAATAACAAAAACAACGGCACTATCTTTGCAACCTTCATATACAAACCTGAAGTCAAACAAATTACCATTATCACTCGCCAAGTTAGACATAGTACACGCAAGCCTGTACTAGAACGCTACCAAGAATTAAAAAATAATGAAGCTGAAAACAAGCTGATACACGAAACTGATAACTACGCTCTTGTCAGAAAAAAAGACTATGTTGACTTCAGTTACTTTCATTTAAATAGCGATACAGCATCTGTAGTCTATTTAGATATGCGAGTAATTGATGTCGAATAATCTAAGAATTCACATCCAAACCACTGAAAATCAATAAATGAGGTTAGAGTAATTAACACAGACACCGTTTATTGTCGGTTTGCTAATACTCTGTCCTTGTTTGAACACCTATATATTCATAAGCAGAGAGGGTCTCTTGTTTCTGATTTCACCCTCACCCCAGCCCTCTCCCATCAAGGGAGAGGGGGATAAAAGCAAATCTTCGTGACTTCGTGTCTCGGTGATTAAATTTTAGCGGGCGATTTTCATGACTAGGTCAGACAAGCCTAACCACGGATCACCAGGTCTGCCGCCTTTGATTTGGCGGTCGATGGCGTAGGCGGTGAGTAGGCAGTTTTCCCAATATTGGCGGTCGTGGCGGCGTAAGGCTTGGCTGACTTCGGTTTGTTTGCTTGACCAGATGCGCATGGCTTTCATGGCTTGTGCCAGCGGCATTTGTTGTTGTTTTTGCGCCAGTTCAATCAACTGACGCAATTCTTTGGTGAGTAGCCATAACACCACCGCCGCTTCCGAACCTTCTTGCCGTAAGCGTTGCAAGATGTGCAGCGCTTCGGCGGCTTTGCCGAGCAACATAATGCTGCTGAGGGCGAACAGTTGATAATGCGCTTGATCCACTACCATCTGTTCAATATCTTGCAGGGTGACTTGGCCGTTTTTAAGTAGGGAGAGTTTTTGCAGTTCTTGATCGGCGGCGAGCAAATTACCTTCGATACGTTCGCCTAATAAGGCAGCGGCATCGCTGTCGAGTTGCAGGTCTAAACGCTGCGCTTGATGTTGACACCAAGCAGGTAATTCGCGCGCTTCCAGCGGCTTGGCTTGTACCACCAGGCCTGCGGCTTCGATGGCATTCACCCATTTGGATTTGAGTTGACGTGAATCGAGACGTTCGCAATAAATAACCAGCACGATATCCGGTTGCGCTTGTGCCGTTTGATTGCACCAGGCCTGGATAAACGCGGTGCCCGCGGTTCCGGGGTTGCCGGTCGGTAATTGCAATTCGATGATACGGCGCTCGGCGAATAATGAGCCGGTTTGGGTTTCCATTTGCAGCTCGCCCCAATCATATTGCGCATCAACATCATATTGATCACGCTGATCAAAACCCTGTTCGCGCAGGGTTTGGCGTAACGCATCACTGACGCGACGGATATACAGCGGCTCTTCGCCATACACCAATAAAATGGGCGGAATCGTCACCGACCCTTGCGCCAGCTGTTTTAAAAACGCCGGCGCTAAAATCATGGTGCGCTTTCCTGCGGATTGGCGTTTGGTGTTTCCACCAGGCCAGGTAGGCGAGCGTAATTGCGGTTAACGCGATCAATTAATTGGCGTGCCAAATCTTGTTGCATTTGGCGTTCGATGTCTTCGAGTTCGCGTGCCGCCGCCAACAACTGACTTGGATCAATTTGCCGATCACGTAAGGTAGTGACTTGGGTTTTGACAATATCGACTTCATCAACGATGCGTTGCGCACTAAAGGCTTGGGTGAGTTTAATCAGTTCGGAGGTGGTTTCGCCGGTGGTTGAAAACGAAGTACGACTGACTTGGCGCTGATACGCGCCGAGTTGNNCGAATCGGTGATCACCACCCCCAAACCCTGTAACTGCTGGCGTAATGCGACGGCTAAATCCGCCGGAATACGCTCTAAGCCTTGCAACACCACGCTCGAATAACGCGCGCCGGCTAATGTTCCCGTGCCGCGCAAACGAAAACCACAGCCGGAAACCAGCGCGCTTGTCGCCACCAGGCCTGCTAACATTGCACGACGCGAGAGTTTTATCACCAAACTATCCTTTCACCACAAGATTCACTAAACGACCCGGCACCACAATTTCTTTTACCAGCTCGAAGCCTTCAACATATTTAACGACCGACTCTTCCGCTTTCGCCAGCGCTAAAATGCTCGCTTGATCGGCGTCTTTCGCCACGCTGATTTTGCCGCGCAGTTTACCGTTCACCTGTACCATCAGTTCGATTTCGTCTTTCACTAACGCGCTGTCATCGACCTTCGGCCAAGTTACATTCAGCACCAGGCCTGGTTGCCCCAGTGTTTGCCATAATGTTTGCGTAATATGCGGCACCATGGGCGATAACATTAATACCAACAATTCCAACGCTTCTTGCATCACCGCACGACCTTGTGCGCTGTCGTCTTCAAACTTACTCAAGCTATTCAACAATTCCATGCAAGCGGCAATCGCGGTATTAAACTGCAAACGGCGACCAATATCGTCGGATACTTTTTGCAGCGTTTCATGCAGTTTTAACCGTAACGCTTTTTGTTCTTTAGTTAAGCCGTCATTAGAGCGACAAGCCGCCACCAGGCCTGGTGCTTGCTCAACATGCTGATGCACCAAACGCCACACACGGTTTAAGAAACGATGTGCACCTTCCACGCCGGAATCCGACCATTCCAAACTCTGCTCCGGCGGCGCGGCGAACATAATAAACAAGCGCACCGTATCCGCGCCGTATTGTTCAATCAGGCCTTGCGGATCGACGGTATTGCCTTTGGATTTCGACATTTTGGCGCCATCCATCAACACCATGCCTTGCGTCAGCAGGTTTTTAAATGGCTCATCCGAATTGACCAACCCGACATCACGCATCAGTTTGTGGAAAAAACGTGCGTATAACAAATGCAAAATCGCGTGCTCAATGCCGCNNCCGCCGATATATTGATCGACCGGCAACCAATAATTCGCACGTTCATCCAACATTGCCTCACTGTTATCCGGGCAAGCATAACGCGCGTAATACCAAGACGATTCAAAGAAGGTATCAAAGGTATCAGTTTCGCGTTTGGCTTTACCGCCGCATTTAGGGCAGGTACATTCATGGAACTCCGGCATTTTAGCCAACGGCGAACCCGCGCCATCCGGCACTACGTCTTCCGGTAAACGTACCGGCAAATCCTGCTCCGGCACGGCTACCGGACCGCAATCGGCGCAATAAATCATCGGAATCGGGCAACCCCAATAACGCTGGCGTGAAATACCCCAATCGCGTAAACGGAAATTGGTTTGTTTGCGCCCAAGGCCTTTGGCGCCCAGTACTTCGGCCATTTTTTCCAACGCGCCGCTAAAGTCCAAGCCGTCAAATTCAGCGGAGTTAAATAACACGCCTTTTTCGGTATAGGCTTGTGCCGACACATCTACCGAGTCGGCATCTGCCGGGCGAATCACCGCTTTAATCGGCAAACCATACGCTTGCGCAAATTCAAAATCTCGCTGATCGTGCGCCGGAACCGACATCACCGCGCCGGTGCCATACCCCATCAACACAAAGTTCGCTGCCCATACCGGCACGATGTCGTTGGTTAACGGATGACGCACACGAATACCGGTATCCACGCCTTTTTTCGGCATGGTTTCGATATCCGCTTCGGCGGTGGAAATGTGTGAACATTCCTCCATAAACTGCGCCAATGGCTCGTTCATGACGGCCGCTTGTTTGGCTAACGGATGATCGGCGGCAATCGCCACATAGGTCACGCCCATCAGCGTATCCGGGCGTGTGGTGTAAACTTTTAATGTGCCGTCCTGACCTTCCAGCGGGAACTCAATTTCCAATCCGGTGGATTTACCAATCCAGTTACGTTGCATGGTTTTCACCTGCTCCGGCCAACCTTCCAGCTTGTCCAAATCGGTCAGCAACTCATCGGCATAATCGGTGATT
>DIJW01000044.1 GCA_002421475.1 Thiomicrospira sp. UBA5634
CTTTATTAAAGCGCAAGGTGCGCCGCAATATTTGGAATCCATTACCCGTGATCCGGATTCGGTGATGGCTGAGTCAAGTGCCAATACAGATAGTGATGCAGAACAAGATCCTATTTACGATGAGGCGGTTGAGTTTGTATTGCAGGCAAACCGCGTGTCAATTTCATCGGTGCAGCGACGCTTTAAAATTGGCTACAATCGCGCCGCACGTATTGTGGAAGCGATGGAATCAGCTGGTGTGGTATCAACCATGCAAGCCAATGGTAATCGAGAAGTACTCGTACCGACAGATCGTCATTAAAAAAGGAATTTGATTTGAAGCGTTTAGTTACAGGGTTTTTATTCACATTAATTTCGTCAGTACCAGGCCTGGTGGCGGCGGCGCCTTCATCTTTGCAATTGATGATTGATCAATTACAAACCTATTCTGCCGAGTTTGTGCAGGAACGTCCTGAAGAACATTTTTTCCGAGTGGAGCGTGCTACCGGAACGTTTGATTTGATCCGTCCGGGAAAAATGCGTTGGGATTACCATACGCCGGATGAACAGCAAATTGTGGTGGACGGTAAACATGTATGGGTTTATGACGTAGACTTGGCGCAGGTTTCGGTGCGTCCGGTTGCAGATATTCAAGCAGATATACCGCTGGCCTGGTTGTTGTTTAATGAACCGATTGAAAAAAGTTACCAGATTATTCCGGCAGGAAATCGTGATGGTTTAACTTGGTTTAACTTGCGTCCACGCGGTAATACGTTTTTTCAAAGCATCGAAATTGGCTTAAAAGACGGCGTGATGTATGCGGTATGGATGTATCAAACGTCTGACAATATTACCAAGGTGCGTTTTAATAATGTGCGTGTCAATGAGCGTATTCCGTCGCGCGCATTTGAGTTTACACCACCGCAAGGTACGGACGTCGTCGGGCAGATGTAAGGAATCGACATGCAGGCTTACCAGCCGTTATCTGATCGTTTACGCCCGAATACTTTGGCCGACTATGTCGGCCAAAGTCATTTACTGGGTGAACAACGTGCTTTATCGCGCGTATTTGCCTCCGGCCATTTGCATTCGATGATTTTTTGGGGGCCTCCGGGTACCGGCAAAACGACCTTGGCGCGTTTAATTGCTAATCAGTCAGATTTACATTTTATTAGTTTATCGGCGGTATTAGACGGCGTGAAAGAAGTGCGTGCGGCAGTGGAACAAGCCAAGTTACAGCGCCAACAATTTCAGCAGGGTACGTTGTTATTTGTCGATGAAGTGCACCGTTTTAATAAATCGCAACAAGATGCGTTTTTGCCTTATGTAGAAGATGGCACGTTCGTATTTATTGGTGCGACCACCGAAAACCCTTCGTTTGAACTCAATAATGCCTTGTTATCGCGCGCGCGGGTGTATGTACTGAAGTCGCTGAGTGAAGCAGAGTTGGCGCAAGTGTTACAGCGTGCGCAACAATTATTGTCGAGCGATTTGGGGCAAGATTTAATCCTAGATTCGGCAGCGCAAACCTTATTAATTCAGGCTGCTGACGGTGATGCACGGCGGTTATTAAACTTTATCGAACAAGCCGCCGACTTTGCCGAACCTAATGCCGCAGCACCAGGCCTGGTGCTAAGTGTTGAGGCATGTAAAGAGGTCGTGCAAGCCGGGGTGCGGCGTTTTGATAAAGGCGGCGAAGCATTTTATGATCAAATATCGGCGTTACATAAATCGGTACGCGGTTCTGATCCTAATGCAGCGTTGTATTGGTTGGTGCGAATGTTGGATGGCGGTGCAGATGCACGTTATTTAGCGCGGCGCCTGATTCGCATGGCAAGCGAAGAAGTAGGTAATGCGGATCCGCGTGCGTTAGATGTCGCGGTGAATGCCGCGCAGGCATATGAACGTTTGGGCTCGCCGGAAGGTGATCTCGCATTGGCGCAGGCGGCGGTGTATATTGCGGTCGCGCCTAAGTCAAATGCGGTGTATATGGCTTACAAAGCCGCCTTGAAAGATATTAAAAATCACGGTTCGGATGAAGTGCCATTACATTTACGTAACGCGCCAACCAAATTAATGGCCGAGTTAGATTACGGTCAAGGTTATCGTTACGCGCATGATGAAACGGAAGCTTATGCCGCAGGAGAATGTTATTTTCCCGATAATATGGTGCCTAGAGATTATTATCAGCCGGTTGATCGTGGACTTGAACTAAAAATTGCGGCTAAAATGGCGCATTTGCGAGATTTAGATCAGCAGGCAAGCTTAAAGCGGAGGCCTTATTAAATGATGTTATGGCTGGCGATTGCGTTTGGCGGAGCCTTAGGCGCAGTATCTCGATTTGCGTTATCGCACGGAATCTATCAATGGTGGGGGCGAGAGTTTGCTTGGGGCACGTTAATGGTGAACCTGATGGGTTCATTTTTAATTGGTTTACTCACTATTTTGTTGATTAATAAATTTGCGGTATCGACCGAGTGGCGCGCGTTATTAATTGTCGGATTTTTGGGCTCGTTTACCACCTTTTCAACCTTTTCGTTTGAAACCATGCAATATTTGCAGACGGGTGAAGTGAGTAAAGCAGTATTAAATATTTCTGCCAGCGTGTTGGGTTGTTTACTCGCCGTATGGTTAGGTTTATGGGCGGGCAAGCAGTTTCTAGTTGAATAGTGCCCAATGGGCGTAACCTGAATGATGTGAAAAAGTAGAGATAGTCATGTTAGATGCAAAGCAGTTAAGAGCCGATTTAAAACAAGTGGCAGCAAAGTTAGCTAACCGTGGTTTTACGTTAGATATAGCAAAATTTGAATCATTAGAACAGCAACGTAAAGATTTGCAGGTTAAAACGGAACAATTGCAGGCGCAGCGTAATCAAAACGCTAAAGCCATAGGTCAAGCCAAAGCCAAAGGTGAGGATGTGCAGCCTTTAATGGATGCGGTGGCGAATTTAGGCAATCAGTTTGAGCTGACTAAACAAGCGTTTGACAGTGTACAAGCTGAACTTGACGCGATGATGGCCTTGATTCCGAATATTCCGCATGAAACCACGCCGGTCGGCAAGTCTGAAGAACAGAATATTGAAGTGCGTCGCTGGGGTGTGCCTCGCACTTTTGAGTTTGAAGCGAAAGACCATGTGGCATTGAGTGAAGCGCGCGGTTGGTATGACAACGATGCGGCGACCAAAATTACCTCGGCACGTTTTTCGGTATTAAAAGGCTCTATGGCACGCTTACAGCGCGCGTTAACTCAGTTTATGCTTGATACTCATATTCAAGATCATGGCTACGAAGAAGTGTATGTGCCTTATATCGTTAATCAAGACAGTTTGTTTGGTACCGGTCAGTTACCCAAGTTTGCGGCGGATATCTACAAACTAGAAAAACATGCAGAACATGACACCAGTGATCGTGACCTGTATCTGATTCCAACCGCCGAAGTACCGGTGACTAACTTGTTGCGTAATGAAATTGTCGATGGCGCGCAGTTACCGTTAAAGTTCGTTGCGCATACACCTTGTTTTAGATCAGAAGCGGGTTCTTACGGTAAGGATGTTAAAGGTCTGATTCGCCAGCATCAGTTTGAAAAAGTTGAGATGGTGCAATTTGTCCATCCTGACCAGTCGTATGCCGCACTGGAGTCTTTAACCAATAACGCCGAGGCTTTGTTGCAAAAGCTTGGATTGCCTTATCGTGTAATGGCTTTGTGTACCGGCGATATGGGTTTTTCCGCCGCTAAAACCTATGATTTAGAAGTTTGGTTGCCTGGACAGAATGCTTATCGTGAGATTTCGTCTTGCTCAAATTTTGAAGATTTCCAAGCGCGACGTTTAATGGCGCGTTTTCGTACAGGTCAAGACAAACCACAGTTATTGCATACGCTTAACGGCTCAGGTTTAGCGGTTGGTCGCACTTTGGTAGCCTTATTGGAAAACTATCAGCAGGCAGATGGCACGATCGTATTGCCGGAAGTTTTGCGGCCTTATATGGGCGGGGTGGATAAGATTTAAATTGTTGGAGTGCGGTAGAAAAAAGTTTTGCGTCAACGCTTGCAATAAGTCGGCAAATCTTTATAATACCGCCTCATCAACCCGGTGGAATGGCAGAGCGGTTGAATGCGGCAGTCTTGAAAACTGTTATGGGCGCAAGCCCATCGAGAGTTCGAATCTCTCCCCCACC
>DIJW01000032.1 GCA_002421475.1 Thiomicrospira sp. UBA5634
GTGGAACGAAATACAATCAATACACATATCTGCCGAATTCGCCATGCATTTAAAGCCATAACACCGGAATTTGACCATATTCATAATGTGTATGGGCGAGGTTATAGTTGGCGTAGCCATGATCAAAATCAAACTCAATATCCGACGACGGTTATTGTTATTATTTTTGTTGCTCGCTTTTTTGCCGCTACTTGCATATCGTTTTGCCATTGATTTGCAATATCTATTGCTTACACATCAAGCCAGCCTTCACCAACATACCGTCCATAACCTTGCATTAATTCTGGAAAATCGACCCGAGTTGTGGGGTCAAACCACTGCTGCCGGCGAAGTGTTATCTCACATTGATTTTAAAAGTGCATCCATCTGGATTGTTAATAATCAAGGTCAAACGACTTATGTAATGGGGCAATTAAATCCAAACGAAAAAAGACAAGCCGGTTGGGCAAGTCGATTAGGGAAAAGCCTCATTGAGCTTATGGCTTTTGCGAAACCTTTACCCTACCCTTATGCACAAAGTGCTACACCGGAAGTAACGCTGATTGAACGCGCATTAAATGGGCTGAGTACGCAACAATATCGAACGGATGTCAATGGCGAACCGTTTACATTAATGTCGGCTAGTCCGATTTATTCGCAAAATCAACAAATTGGTGCGCTGGTTTATGAACAAACATTGGAAACCATTTTTAATCATACCCTGCAACACTTTCACCAATTAGTTGGTTTGGGTAGCTTAATCCTATTCTTAGTTTTACTCGGTGTCATTTCCTATTCGACCTCGTTATCAAATCGCATTTTACGTTTAGGTCAAGATGTTAAGCAAACCTTTGCCAAACCAGGACAATTATTAGCGATAGAAAAGTTCGAACCTAATACCGATGAACTGGCCGAGTTACGCCAGCATATTGCCGAAATGCTTGAAAAAATAGCCAGTTATGAGCGTTATTTAAAACAGTTACCGCGTACATTACGCCATGAGTTACACAATCCAATCAATCGGTTAAGTGCCACTCTTGAGTTAGTTCAAATGCAGCAACACAACCCCAGGCTTGAGCAAGCACAACAAGCTCTCAATCAATTACAACATATCATTCAAGCACTAGCGGAAGCTTCCAGCATTGAAGACAGTTTAGCTAACCAAAGCCTACAACCATTAATAGTGAATACTAGACTGCTTGATTACTTCAGTGGTGTACAAATGAGTCAACCACCAGGCCTGGTGGCGATTAAAAATCATTTAAACGTGAACACTCAGATCATGGCAGAAGGTTTTATGCTGGAGCAATGTTTAGATAAATTAGTTGATAATGCGCTGGATTTTAATAATGGCGAATGCCCAATTGAGGTGGTTTTAACCGAAACCTCGACACACTTAAATATTGAAATCAATAATTGCGGTGTGTTACTGCCGGATGGATTGGAAAAACAGATATTTGACGGAATGGTGTCAATTCGACGCGTTAATCAAGCTTCCCAATCTCACCTAGGATTAGGATTACACATTGCTCGATTAATTGCCCACTTCCACCATGCTGAACTGATCGCATTTAATCGACCAGATCAACGTGGTGTGAGCGTGCGGTTATCAATACCCTTATCGACTGGGTAACTAATTAATCAACGCGTGACGTTAAATCACGAACTCGGCGAATCCAAGGAGAGATGCCGGTTGATTCTTTAATACTTACAGACGCTTGATTTGCCGCGGTACGCTGCGCATAACTATCCACAATCAATACATAACTGAGCTGACCATCGCGTTTTTGTGGAATGATTTTTGCGTCAACAATCTTCTTGTCGCGGATAATTTTTTCCAAAGCCGCACGATCAGCCATGCTTGCTAACTGTAAGGTGTAGTTGTCTGGACCTTGCGCTTTTAGCCAACTCACATCATCTGTTGCACTAACTTCCGTTGTTTTTGGCGCAACCAAGGTCACTAGTTTTTGCTCAACGCGCGGAACGGCAGGTGGTGTAGGCTCAGCAACAGTTGGCTCCGTAACGGCCATTTCAGTTTCACTTGAAGGTGTTGCTGTGCCGACTGTTAAACTCACCCCTGCAGTCTGCAGTTGTGAAATTAAACGCTGCATGCGATTCTCTAATTGGCGTTCGAAATTCTGCGTCACTTGACGAAGCGCCTCTGGATTAGTTGCGCCAATACGAGATGTTTGAGTCCCTGTCGCCTGCAAATGTTTCAAGCCGGCTAATTCTTGTTCATAACGATCCAAACGAGTTACTAAAGCACTAAACGCTTCACTATCTCCACCCTCTTCAACGGTTTTCTTCAGATTGGTCAATTCATCCTGCAAAATCGCCAAATCCTCCAAGGTGTTATTGTGAGTGTTTTCAAGCTGTTGCAACTCTTTTTGTACACTGGTGTATCCAATATACAGTACGCCAATAATCGTCAATAACAACGACAGCATGATAATCACGCCAAAAAAAGATGCCTTTGCTTTATTACTGGCGGCGGCTTGGTTATGACTTGATGCTCTTTCTGAACTTGTAGGCGCACGATTCTGTAACGGTTTCTGTGGACGTTGTGGTTGAGATCCAGGCATGACATGCTCCGCGGCGTTTAGCCAGTCGTTGAGTGTGTGCGGACGCGCTTCATTTCCGCCGCCCCGTTTGGAAGAAATTTGAGATGCTTGTGCTTCAATCGCTTCAAGCAGTTTTGCGCGCTCTTTTTCTAACTCAGAAATTGTTTGTGCCATAAATTGATGTTCCCAATCTTTCCTGTGTGTGGATTTATAACGCTTAGCGCCGATTATTAAAGCATTTTATTGTAGAATGTAATGCGTAAAAAATAAATGGAAAATTCGATGGCTTCAATAACTTTAGAACAGGTTTTAGACGCATTGTTACTTATGCTGGGTTTGACATTTGTCTCAGTAACGATTGTCGGTGGATTAATGTATTGGTTATATCGCGTGTTTAAAAACAAACAGAGCGAGACTAAAGATCTTTAACAACACCATTTTTATAACACCACTGCCCGTTTAACTTGCGCTCAAAATTACTTAATTCTCGCATTTCGCCCATCTTACCATTGGCTAACCGGTAAAATGCGCTGAATTCAACCTGCCCTGTTTGATCAAGCATTTCACCACCTTCGTTACGCCAAATGGTTAACTTTAGCCATTCGGGCTGATCGTTCAAGTCCAACCTATCAGGACGAGTTTTATCACACCATGTCTGTAATAAATAATCGTGTAATTTCAAAACAAATGCACTAAATCGTGAACGCATTAATTGCTCGGCACGTTTAGCTGAGTGTTTATTTTCATGCAACGGCTGGCAACAATCACGATAACGAACACCCGAACCACAAGGACAATTCATTTTATTGTTTAAATTCAACACGTTTTAACATCCATTGCAGACGAAACATTAATAGCATTGCAGCTAAAGCTAATCCACATACAATTCCTGTCCAGAATCCATAAACGCCTAACGGTTCACCAAATGGATTATTAAATGCCAGCACATAACCACCTGCTAAACCAATACCCCAATAACTAAACAACGTAACCCACATGGTTGATTGAGTGTCATGCAAGCCTCTTAATGCACCGGCCATCGCTACTTGAATAGCATCAAATACCTGATAAGAAGCTGCAAAAATCAGCAAGGTTAAAGCAATATAAACAACTTCACTGTGATCGGTATATAGGCTAACAATTGGTTCACGTAGAAGATAAGTGCTGATAGATAAAGTAACGCCAAACAGGAATGCCAAGCCTGTTCCGCACAACACACTTCGCATTAATGCAACACGATTTTCTTGGCCGTACGCTAAACCGACTCTCACTGTCATCGCCATCGCTAAACTCAACGGCAACATAAATAGTAACGACGTAAAACTCATCGCAATTTGATGAGCACCAATTACGCTGGTGCCTAATGGCGCGATAAACAATACGATAAAACTAAACATGCCCACTTCGAACAATAATGCGAAGGCCATCGGCAAACCCAACCATATAATTGGCTTAATACCGGATGTCCAGACTGGTTTAACCAGGCCTGGTACTCGGTAAATCTGAGTTTTTTTAGCCCAGCGCACATAAACCCAACCACCGACTAACATACTCCACATCACGATCGCTGTCGCGACACCGCAACCAACTGCGCCCATGCCTTCAATGGGGCCATAACCCCAAATAAATAATGCATTCAGTGGAATGTTTAACAATAACGCGGCCAAGCTAATTGTGAGCGTCGGTAGAGTAATACCGAGCCCTTCCCAAAAAAACCGATATACCTGGAATAATGCAATCCCCGGTAAACCAAAAGCCGCCCAAAAAAGATAATCCTCCGTTAGCCGGTAAACGCTATCACTTAAACTCAGTAGGTTTAAAAGCGGCTGTGGAATCATTAAAAGCAACATGCTAACCAAACCCAATGGTATGGCTAACCAAAGTCCCTGTTGTAACGAGTGTGTTATTGCCTGCGGTTTTTTCTGTCCAAGATAACGTGCAGTAATCGGTGTTAAAGCCAATAAAATACCGGTAGTAAAAATAAACACGGGCAATAAAATGCTTGAACCTAAACCAATCGCTGCCAAGTCATCCACTCCAACCCAGCCGGACATAATAGTATCAACCACCCCTAAACTGGTCAGTGCAACCTGTGCGGTAAAAATAGGGAGGGCTAAACGAATTAACTGTTTAATTTCTAAGCGGATATCGGATAGATTCATATTATGAATGGAGTTTAGCGTTTTGACGGGTCAGAAGCACCATCATCCTGGGCAGGATCAAAATGTTCTTCCGGTTCAGCGGGTAAAATCAAGCATTGCGGCCAAAACATAATTAATAGCCATTTTATAAACCAATATACACTGGCATAAATCACAATCGCTAATGCCAAGACCAAAGGAAAACCGATTAATGCATCGAGCAATTCAGCTTGTCCATCAATCATTCGCTGCATAAGTTGTTTATGAATGACCGTGAAATACAGCCAAAGAACGGCCGCCAGCAAACTGACAAATGCCATGAACTGATGAAGCCATTTCACAGGCTGAGCATAACGAAATAAATCAAACATAAAGGTGTTAATCAGCCAGACGTTGAAAGAACAGCCATTGTAACCCAATGATGGTGCTGGCTACATTGAATTGTCCGGCTAATAATTGATGTTTTGCATCGGAAAATGCCAATTTGATTAACCGAATGTCTTCAACATCTTCGACCAAACCGGAAAACTCGGGGATTAAGTCACTATTTATTTCTGCCGCATACAGATGCAAAATTTCATCACTTGCTCCGGGGCTCGGATAAAACTGACAGATATAGTCAAACGCTAGAACCTTGACCCCCGCCTCTTCAAGCGTTTCACGTTGACAAGCTTGAAGAGGTGTCTCACCTTCATCAATCATGCCGGCTACCGGCTCAATTAACCAGGCCTGGTGGGGCTCATCAGCACCTAACGCACCGGCACGACATTGCTCAACCAACACCACTATTTCACGTTGTCGATCATACAACACTACAACTACCGCTTGACCCCGACCAAACAGTTCACGCCGAATTATCGGTGACCAACCACCTTGAAATAACGTATGTTGAAAATCGACCAACGTAATCTTGAAAAAACCATCATAAGCCGATGTTTTAGAATGAATAACGAGCTGTTTATCAGTCATCTGATAACTCTTTAATAGGTACGCGCTGGGTAATACCACACAATAACTCGTAACCAATCGTACCGGCTGCCGCAGCGACTTCATCCACTGACAACTGTTCCCCCCACAATAAAACGGGATCACCAATATTAACGCTGTTGGCCATATCGGTTAAATCAATGGTGATCATATCCATTGAAACGCGTCCAACCAAAGCAGCCCGTTTCCCATTTACAAGCACCGGCGTACCTGATGGTGCATGACGTGGATAACCATCGCCATAACCGGCTGCTGCAACACCCAATAGGGTTTTACGTTCAGCAGTCCAAGTTTGACCGTAACCTACACCTTCGCCGATATCAATCCACTTCAAGCTGATTAATCGTGTCGTAAAACTCAACGCTGCCCGAAAACGCTCACTATAAACCGGCAAAACCCCCGCGCCGTATAACAGAATACCGGGTCTAACCCAGTCAAAATGACTGGTAGGATATAATTGGATTGCTGCTGAATTAGCCAAACTTTTTACATAATTCAGGGTTGATGTGACCTGATTGAATTGTGCCAACTGATATTGACTAAAATCCTCTGACTCATCCGCACTGGCAAAATGTGACATACAGTGAAATTGATGTTTCGGTTGACTGTGGCGAAGTCTCGTTAACGATTGCATAAACTCGTCCGCGGAAAAGCCTAATCTATGCATACCAGAGTCAAGTTTGAGCCAGATATTTAACGGCGACGGAATATTAGAGTCCAACAACCAATTCACTTGATGAACTGAATGCACCACCATATCGAGATGATGTTGTTCAACAAGTTTGATTTCATCCGCATTAAACACACCTTCCAGCAACAAAATCCGATGAAGAAAACCTTTTTGACGTAATAATAACGCCTCGTCAATCGAAGCGACCGCAAAACCATCAGCGGAAGCAAACTGACTCGCAACCCGTTCAACACCATGCCCGTAACCGTTCGCTTTAATCACCGCCCATATTTTACTCTGCGGCGC
>DIJW01000207.1 GCA_002421475.1 Thiomicrospira sp. UBA5634
GATCCTGATCAGTATTTAAGCATGAT
This sequence comes from Thiomicrospira sp. UBA5634, assembly GCA_002421475.1. Lineage (GTDB taxonomy): Bacteria > Pseudomonadota > Gammaproteobacteria > Thiomicrospirales > Thiomicrospiraceae > Thiomicrospira. The sequence goes on from DIJW01000207.1 coordinate 27, forward strand.
GTTGCAGTTGCGTTTGGGTGATCGTATTTCGCAGCGCGATATACTGCAGCGTATGGTAACGATGCAGTATACCCGTAACGATTTTGAAATGTATCGCGGTACGTTTAGAGTGCGCGGTGATGTGGTGGATGTTTTTCCGGCTGAAGCAGAACAGTATGCGGTACGCATTGAGTTGTTTGATGATGAAGTGGAAAGTTTATCTTGGTTTGATCCGCTCACCGGTGAGATTATTAATAAAGTGACGCGTATTACGGTTTATCCAAAGTCGCATTATGTTACGCCGCGTGATCGCGTGATAGAAACAATTGAAAACGTGCGAGTTGAGCTGAAAGAGCGTTTAGATGAGTTGCGCAGCCTTAATAAATTGGTGGAAGCACAGCGATTGGAGGAGCGTACTCGGCTTGATTTAGAGATGATGATGGAGCTGGGGTATTGTCAGGGTATCGAAAACTATTCACGTTATTTGTCCGGCCGGCCGGCCGGCGCACCGCCGCCGACCTTGATTGACTACCTACCTAAAAATGCGTTGATGGTGATAGATGAAAGCCACGTGACAATTCCGCAAATCGGTGGAATGTATAAAGGTGACCGTTCACGTAAAGAAAACCTAGTCAATTATGGTTTCCGCATGCCATCTGCAATGGACAATCGACCAATGAAATTTGATGAGTTTGAGCGTTTGATGCCGCAAACGATTTTTGTGTCCGCGACTCCAGCTCAATATGAATTAGAGCATAGCTCAAAAGTAGTTGAACAAGTGGTGCGCCCGACTGGATTGTTAGATCCTTTGTTGGAAGTTCGTCCCGCGACCACTCAGGTTGATGATTTATTAGGCGAAATTCGTTTGTGTGTGGCTAAAGCTGAACGTGTTTTGGTGACAACTTTAACTAAACGTATGGCGGAAGATTTAACTGATTATTTGGAAGATCATGGTGTTCGAGTGCGTTATCTTCATTCAGATATTGATACGGTAGAGCGGATTGAGATTATCCGAGATTTACGTCTTGGTGAATTTGATGTATTGGTGGGTATTAACCTGTTACGTGAAGGTTTGGATATTCCTGAAGTGGCCTTAGTTGCGATCTTGGATGCTGATAAGGAGGGTTTTTTGCGTTCCGAGCGTTCACTCATTCAGACCATTGGTCGAGCAGCACGTAATACCGAAGGTCGCGCTATTTTGTATGCCGATAAAATGACCCACTCAATGCAAAAAGCAATTAGTGAGTCAGAACGCAGGCGTAATAAACAAGTCGAATTTAACTTGGCTCAAGGTATTACGCCGACCGGTTTAAATAAAAAGGTTGCTGATATTCTGGAGCATTCACCCTATGCGACAAAACCTTTACGTAAAATGGATGAACATCGGGTGGCCGAGTCAGGGGGAGATTATGAGCAGCTTGATTTGGCACGATTAAAACCAGCGGAGTTGGCGCGAATGATTAAACAGACAGAAAAAGCCATGTATGCCGCGGCTAAGTCTTTGAATTTTGAAGAGGCCGCTCAGTTACGTGATCGACTTAAAACCCTAAAAGCAAATATGGTAGGAATAGGTGATTTGCGCTAGAATATTAAGGTTATACCTAAAATTTAGAAAAGGATGGGTGCGTGGCGAAGTTTCGTGAACAGTTTGAATGGATGAAAACGCCGCTGGCTTTGATGTTGGTCGGATTGCTGTCGTTTTCTCTGGCGTGGGCAGAAGCTGAGCCAGCGCCTGCATTGCAAGTTCAGCAAGCAATTGAACAAGGGCAGTTAGCTGCCGCCAAAAATATGTTGAATGACCCTCGCCTTAACGAATTTGAACGTGGTTATTTGCAAGGTTGGATACATTTAAAAGAGCAAGACGAAAAAGTGGCTCTAGAAGTATGGCAATCACTTCGCCTAAAATATCCGGCAAATTTAGAGTTGGGCAATAATGTTGCAGTGCTGTTAATGCAGCATAAACGCTATGCTGACGCACAAAAAGTATTAGAACAAACATTGCATGCCGATCGTCAGGTTTCTAAAGCATTAGATAACTTAAACCAGTTGTATAGTTATCAAGCACAGCAAGCCTATCAAAAAGTATTTCGTCGTTTAGAAGTGAACGCACCTAAAGGTGTTTGGCTGGCGTTAACTGAGAATTCTAATGTAGCAGTGGTTGAGTCCAATTTTGCACAGCAAGATGCGGTATTAAACCAGCTGGAAAAATGGCGCCAGGCCTGGTCAAACCAAAATGTTAAAACCTATTTGGATGCCTATCATGAGAACTTTGTACCCGGTCAAGGACAAAGTTTGAACGCATGGCGTAATGCACGGACTCGAAGCTTAACAACACCAAGATTTATTGATGTGTTTTTAGCCGATATTCAACTTACCCCTTTAGCTGAAACCTTGGTGCGCGTAACATTTAATCAGCGTTACCGATCGGATCGGTTTCAGGATGAAGTGAAAAAAGTGTTATTACTCGAAAATGTGGCTGGACAATGGAAAATTGTGCAAGAGGTCATTACTAATGAATAACAAACGCCACCAGGCCTGGTCAAAACAATTTTTATTAGCGGCATTATTAAGTGCCGGTATGCCAAGTGTTGCGCATGATGATGCTAATCAATCTGCCCAGGCAGAAAAGATGCTAATTGAAACATTACGTAATGTTCAATCAATGCAGTTGCAAGAAGCCACTGCGCTAGCAAAATCCTTAAGTGATAGTTATCCGGATTATCGCTTAGCGCAGTTGTTAAGTGCTGATTTGTTAGCAATTCAAGCTGGAAATTTTGAGTTAATTGAACGGATTCACAAAGCTAATCCTCGTACAGTTGAACGCTTGAAGTCTGAAGCGGAGGTGCGTTGGCGTCATGCGCATAGTGATGATAATCAAGCCGATGCGGTATTGGCCAGTTCAGTATTAAAAGTAGGTGAACAACCCCATATTGTGGTCGTGAACTTAGCGACTAGTCGTTTATATTTATATGAGAATCGTGCCGGGCAGCTCAAGTTGTTGGCTAATTATTATATTTCGATGGGCACCGGCGGTGCAGGGAAACAACGTGAAGGCGATCGTAAAACACCTATAGGTGTTTATCATATTATTGATTGGGTGCCGGGCGAACGCTTGGCTGATTTGTATGGTACTGGTGCATTGCCACTAAATTATCCTAATATTTGGGATCAAGCGTTAGGTCGTACGGGTCATGGTATTTGGTTACATGGTACGCCAAGTAATACGTTTAGTCGTCCGCCGCAGTCCAGTCAAGGCTGTGTGGTGTTGAACAACCAAGAGATGGAAAGTTTGGTTTCGCAATTTAATATTGCGATGGCTACGCCTGTGATTATTCTTGATAAATCATTTGATGCGTCTTATTTTGAAGCAGAAAAGCTAGCTGTCTTAACCGAGATTAATGCCTGGTTGGTTGAGCAGGGACAGCAATTTGATTGGTCGAAAGTCAGTGTCTATCGTTACCCAAGTGAAGAAGGATTGTATTATGCAACCTTTCCAGCAACGAATGATACTGAACATTTAGTGCATCAATATTGGCGTCGTGGTCATGATGGTGGATGGCAATTAGTATTGCAGACTAAAGATCCTATTATTATTAAAACCCGTTTGTCTTAAGGTCTAACGGGGATTATAAAAACGGGCATTAAGCCCGTTTTTGTTTTCATGTCTGACATAAAGATTACGTTTAGAAGTCAACTTCGATCGGTTTAAGTTTATCTTCAATCCACACATTCATATCTTGCCATACTTGCAAAATCTCTTTTTCATTTGGTAATCGCCCAGCAGACTCAAGTTCAATAGTCAAAACAGGGATATTCAAATACTCGCCAGCGTAACGCCCTAGAGAGCCTGGAAAAGTACCGAGTTGTTGCAGCTTTAAATGGCCTACACGATCAGGCCGAACATAGTCGGGACCGTCATAATCAACCAAGCCGTAAGGTGCATGGATTGAGATTATCGCATCCGGCCGAAATGCTTGAATCACACTAACCTGCCATTGAGTTTCCGGTTCACTGGCCGGTCCGCCTCCAGGGTTACGTCGCGGATTACCACTGTAATAACGTTTCCAAAAAGGAATTGCGCTGGTTTCCCAATCTGGAGTAGGAAAATTGCGATTGATATCAACGCCATTGGCATTTTGGCGCTGTGCAGGGTTACGAAATAGACCGTCAGGGTTGGCTAGTGGTAAAAATAGCCAGTGATGATCTACTGCCTGTGCGTGCTGTTGAATTGCACGCATCCATAAGTAGGTAATACTAATGGCTGAATATTCATCGCCATGAACGCCTCCAATTGCAAGAACTCGGGCTTTTGGACGTTTGCCATCTTGCGGTAAAAACTCTTTGTGAACTAAGGGTCTGCCCTCAATACTTTTAAAATCATTGTGCTGTAATTCAAAACTTAGGCAGGGTTCATATTCAATTGTGCGTAGTTTTTGAGAAAGTTGTTGGCAGAATTGTTCAATGGCTGCCTTATCTTGAGGGGCTGCGTAACTGTAACCGCTCAGGATAAGATATAAAAAGCCTATGATGAATGCTAACGGGTTGATTTTAAACATGCGGTGTCTCAAAACTTATTGATGCGTTATCAGTGCATCGTAGTTGATGATCCTAGGTTTTGTGGCTGTAATTATTAATAAACTTCAGCATTTAACAAAACGACGTTGGGGGCAGATTAATTTCGCATTATAGAGACCAAATGCGGTTCGGTCAAAAGTTTACTTGTTTGATATATTTGATTAAATTGGCCGAGATTAAGTAATCATTTATTATAGGTTTATTCACAGGTTTGACGGCGTATCTTGTTTACGATTTTATGTTTAATCGTAATAACGTAGATCCGGTTGTGGCATTTAATTTTTGTTGTTTATTTCATTGGTGTTTGCATTTTAAAGGGCTTTTAGAGTTAGTATTGGTTAACTTTTCAGTGCTATAATCGGCAATATAATGATGGGCAAGCTTACGTATGCCTCAGTGGTCAAAGAGAAAAACAATGACAAAAACTCAGTTATTAATTGTTGAAGATGATCAAGCGTTGGCTAGGATGCTTTGTTCTGTATTGGAGTTGCGCGGATATCGCGTTGTAATGGCGTTGGATCGCGATTCAGCGTTACTTGCCTTGCAGGCTAATCCACAATTGCGTTGTGTTATTCAGGATTTAGGCTTACCTCCAATGCCTAATTCATTGGAAGCAGGCTTGGAAACTATGCGCGAGATTCTTAAGTTAAGTCCCTCAGTTAAAATTATTGTTTTAACCGGTCGTGGTAAACAAGAAGCAGCGCTACAGGCGATCAAAGAAGGTGCGTTCGACTTTTTTGAAAAGCCGGTTGCGGTAGATATGTTGGTCAACGCAATTGAACGTTCGTTATTATTTGCCAATGCTGAACAAACTATGCAGGGTGAGGGTTTATATCCAATCCATTTTAATTCATCGTTAGAAGAAGATGGTTTAAAGGCAACGAAAGACTCATTTGAAGCCCAGCTGGTTCGAAGAGTATTGGTTGAGGCGGAATACAATGTTAAAACCGCCTCTGAGCGTTTGGGTTTACGGCGGGAAAATTTGTATTACCTGATTCGGAAACATGGCATTGAGTTAGATCGAGCTGGCGATTTTGCCGAAGTGTGAAACGCTCAACCAGGCCTGGTTGAGCTTTTGTCGAGTGTTTAAATCTTATGTACAATCGGTTCAAAGCCGGCTTGTTTGTATTCACGCCAACGTTGGCGACCTTTCTCTATAAGCTCCACCGACTGATCCAGTAATTCAATCGTACGCTGATAACGCGTAAATGGCGCATAAAAATCCGGATGCAAATTGATTAGTACATCATCACAAGGTGATTTAATGGTTTGTGCAAACAGTTGGATTGGCGCGTCAAGTTCGTGTGCAATAGCGTGTGGCATGTAACCTTGCGCCGGCAGTGACCATAATGTTTGGTCGAAACGCTGGGCGTCTTGTAATTGAGCAAAACGCACATCAACCCGACGTTGCTGTTGTTGAGTTTTAGCTAGTAATTTAGCTAAAAACCGTTCACGTGCGCTAAAGTCACTGCTATTGAGTACATAAAAAACCACATCTTGCATAAGACTATGCACCAGCCTGTTGCAAAATAAATTCCACTAAAGCTGGCACAGGACGGCCGGTAGCTCCCTTATTCGCGCCCGATTGCCAAGCGGTACCTGCGATGTCTAAATGTGCCCATTTCACTTCTTTGGTATAACGTGCTAAAAACTGTGCCGCGGTAATTGTGCCGCCTTCTCTGCCACCGATATTGGCCATGTCGGCAAAGTTGGATTTGAGTTGTTCATCCCACTCTTCTCCGAGCGGCAGCTGCCAGAAACGGTCATAAGTAGTTTGACCGGCTTGGAGCAGTCGATCAATTAGCGGCTGATCATTGCCTAATAAACCGGAAACATGGTTGCCCAATGCGATAATGCAAGCGCCGGTAAGGGTGGCAATATCAATCACCAGACCTGGTTTAAAGGTGCGTTGGGCATAGGTGAGAGCGTCACATAATAACAGGCGACCTTCTGCATCTGTGTTGAGGATTTCGATTGTTTGACCGGACAAGGACGTGACTACGTCGCCCGGTTTAATGGCTTTACCGGAGGGCATGTTTTCTGTCGAAGGAATGACGCCGACGACATTAATGGCCGGTTTTAATTCTGCTAATGCTTTAAATACGCCGAGCACCGTTGCGGCTCCCCCCATGTCATATTTCATTTCGTCCATGCTGGCGCCGGGCTTCAATGAGATGCCGCCGGTATCAAAAGTGACGCCTTTGCCGACTAACGCAATTGGTGCTTGGTTTTTGTTGCCGCCGTTGTATTGCAGTGTAATCAGTTTGGGGGGGGTGTCTGAACCTTGAGCAACCGCCATAAATGCGCCCATGCCCATTTGGATCATTTCGTCGCGCTCTAATACCTTAACTTCAAATCCTGCAGTTTTACCTAGTTCAATTGCGGTTTGAGCTAAATGTACTGGGGTACAGAAATTACTTGGCATGTTTGCCAGGTCTTGCGTTAAAGCCATGCCAAGCGCAGTTGCTTGACCTTGTGCAATTGCGTGTTGATGTGTGGTTGAGTTGTCTGATAAAAAACTCACTTGGCTTAGTTTAGGATCTTTAGGCGTATGTTCTCCTCGGCTATGATGAGCGTAATCATAAAAACTGCGTTGTAGCGCCAAGCTGTTTTGATATAAAGCCCAACCCGCTTTTTGCCCTATGGGTTGCGCGAGGTGTGTACAATCTAACACGTTGGTTGCGCCACTGTTGTCCAGTGCTTTTGCAAGCGCTTGAATTGCCGTTAAGTAACCTTTGGCTGTTAATTTTTTGTGGGCGCCGAAACCCACCAACAACAGGCGAGGACAGCTAAGCTGCACCACTTGGTGCAACATTAATGTTTGCCCGGCTTTAGCGTTAAAATCGCCTTGTTTATGCAGTGTTTCAATTAAGCCGTTAACACCAAAAGTGGCACCGACACTTAAAGTTTCGTCTTCACTAAAAACAGGCAAAACCAAGGTATCAATAGCGGTTAAATCAGGTTGTGGTTGAAGCTTGAATTGAATAACTTTCATTTAAAATGTCCCTTTTTTGATAGTTGTGCACCGAGTTCTGACACGGGTTGCAGTAGCTTAATATTTGTTTAGCTAGGGCTAACAATGCAGAATTTTTCCAGCGCGTATTCGAGGTGCCCTATAATGTATTTTTATCATTTTAACGTGAGCGGAGCGGTTTTTGCGCATTCTCGATAAATATCTTTATAAAGAGCTGAGCTTAACATTCATGGCTGTTTTAGCGGTGCTGTTACTGATTATGTTTGGTACCGAAACAACTCGCTTATTGGCGATGGCGGTTGAAGGTAAGTTGCCGCCATCAATAGTAATGCATGTTCTAATGCTTAAAATTCCGCCGGCCTTGGAGTTGATTTTGCCGTTAGTGGCGTTGTTAAGTGTTATGTTGGCGATGGGGCGTTTATATCAAGATCAAGAAGTCGTTGTGTTAAATAGCTGTGGTGTTGGTGAAGCCTACTTTCAAGGTCGGGTTGCCTGGTTTTTGTTGCCGGTTATGTTGTTAACATTGTTCGTAACGTTATGGTTGTCACCTTGGTCGCTTCAGAAAGAACGTGAATTAATTGCTCAAGCACAAGTGAGTGCGCCGTTGGCAGGCCTGGTTGCCGGGCGTTTTAATAGTTTGCCGCAATCAGGTGGCGTGTTATACGCCAAAGAAATTAACACGAACGGGCGTTTGAAAGATATTTGGATTCGCTTGCAAGAAAATGATCGTGATGTAGTGATGTTGGCACCGCGTGGGCATTTTGAGTGGATAAACGGACGCCTGGCTTTGGTCCTTTTAAATGGTCAGAGTTATGAAGGTTTGTTGCTAGGACAACTGTTAACTGTTCGTCAATTTGAGCGGTTTGAGGGTTTTTTACCTGAGTTAGAAGTGGTCACTTCCAGACCATCCGTTGCAGCAATGCCTTCGTTTGAATTGTGGCAAAGTGATCAGCCGGTCATGCAGATAGCCCTACAGTGGCGGTTGGTTGTGCCTTTAAGTGTATTGGTTTTAGGGTTGTTGGCATTAAAACTGAGTAAGACCGGGCCGCGTGAAGGGCGTTTTGCTAAGGTGTTTATTGCGATTGTACTGTATGTTTTTTATATGCAAACGCTTATTACCTTGTCTGATCGTGTTAAGACTGAGCAATGGCCATTGTGGTTAGGATTATGGTGGGTGCCCTTGGTGTTTTTAGTTTTTGCTTTAAAAACAGAACGTTGGTTAAAAATTAAATCTGTCGCTAAGTTTCGGGAGGTGTGATGAATCGCATTGAACGTTATTTAGGTCGTGTGGTGGTGAGTCATACGTTATTAGTCTTGCTGGTTTTGTTGATTATCCTCGGTTTTGGCGAGTTTATGATGCAATTGGGCGCACTTAAAGCCGATTATACTTTGGCAAAAGGCACGCTTTATTCATTACTTAAGTTACCTGTATTTGGTTATGAAATTTTCCCGATAGCTTTATTAATCGGCACCTTGTTAGGTTTGGGTAGTTTGGCAAATCATGCTGAGCTAACCGTTTTGAGGGTGACCGGTTGGTCAATCGGGCGTATTTTTATTGCGGTGGTTAAAAGTGCTTTGTTGTTATGGCTGGTGGTGGCAATTATTGGTGAAATTGTGGCACCAAAATCGGAAGCCTATGCCACCAAATTGAAAGCAGAAAGTTTGCAGCAAAACATTTCTCTTGGAGATCGTAGTGGGTTTTGGATGAAAGATGCCGAGCGCTTGATTCATGTACAGCGTATTGTATCGGCTGAAGAAATGCGCGGGTTAACGGTGTATGAACTTAATGCCGGCCAGATAGTTAGTGTGAGTCAGGCAGGACGCGCCGTATATCGAAATGGTGAGTGGTTGATGCATAACGTACGTCAGCAGCAGTTGAGTTTGACAACATTTGTGTTTGCCGATCAGGCTCATATGGCATTAGATTTAACTTCACAACAGTTGGTTAATTGGGCGCAGAAGTTTCCGGTGGATGCGGATTTATTGGAGAGTTTGCGTGTTGAAACACGGTATATGCGACTTGATGACTTGTACGCATATATTGGGTTTTTGCAAGAAAATAATTTGGACGCGGCGCCTTATCAGTTGGAATTTTGGCGTAAATTGGCAAGTCCGTTAGTGGTGTTGGGGATGATGGCGTTGGTTTTTCCGCTCATTTTTGGCTCGCAGCGTCAAGTGAGTATGGGGCAACGAATTTTTGTCGGTATTTTGATCGGCATGGGTTTTCATTTGCTTAATCAAATTTTTGGTAACTTGAGTGTGGTGTATCAATTACCTGCAATGCTGGGTGCCTTTTTCCCATCGTTATTATTGTTAGGTATTGCATTGGTATTGTTTAAGCGGCTTCGATAATCGAAAATCACCAGGCCTGGTAATAGGAGACGGTATGCAAAAACCGAGTTATCCCAGAGTACAACTTGCGATTTCAAACTGTTTGCTGGGTGTCAAATGCCGCTATAACGGTGGTCATGCACAAGATGATTTTGTGATGGATCAATTGTCAAAGTACGTTGATTTTATCCCGTTTTGTCCGGAAGATGCGGTAATGGGTACGCCGCGTGAAAGTGTTCGTTTGTGTCGTGTTGAGGGTGAAATTCGTGTATTGGGCGGTAAATCACAACAGGATTACACCGAAGGCTTGGTGTCTTATAACCAGAAAATGATTGGTCATTTAAAACAACATCAGATTGATGGGGCGATTGTGAAAGCCAAATCGCCGTCATGCGGTTTAGATCGGATTAAAATTTATCGACCAACGGGTGAGTGGTTGGGTTCAGATAATGGTGTCGGTCAGGGGATATTTACTCAGACACTG
>DIJW01000144.1 GCA_002421475.1 Thiomicrospira sp. UBA5634
GCCGAAAAAAACTTAATACCGTTATCATGGTGTGGATTATGTGAAGCACTAATAACAATCCCAATATCCGCGTCAAATGTTTGAGTTAAATATGCAACGGCCGGTGTCGGCATAGGCCCGAGTAATAACACATCAATACCGGCATAAATTAAACCGGCCTCTAAAGCTGATTCAAACATATAACCGGAAATGCGCGTATCTTTTCCAATCAAAACCTTCCTGCCGCCTCGCGCCTTCAATACACGCCCAGTAGCCCAACCTAATTTTAAAATTTGATCTGGACTCATTAAACCCTGTCCAACGCGATTACGGATACCATCCGTGCCAAAGTGTTTTTTTTCTGTCACCACATGCGTCCTTTATCTAAAACCTACTTAACGCCTACTTAAGCGCCCAAGCAACTTCAAGTGCTTGTTGTGTTTCTAGTACATCGTGCACTCGTAAAATTCTTGCGCCTTTTAAAGCGGCTACGACAGCTGCCGTGACGCTACCCACCATACGCTGATCAACATTGGCATCGTGCAATAGTTGTCCAATCATCGTTTTGCGCGAGACCCCAACTAAAACCGGATAATTTAATGCCACCATTGATTCAAGCTGCTGAAACAACATAACATTATGAATAAGCGTTTTGCCAAAGCCAAATCCCGGATCTAACACTATTCGTTCAGGCGCAATTCCTTGTTGCAAACAAACCTGCACCCTCGCTTGCAAAAAACCAAATACTTCCGCTACCACGTCATCATAACGGGGGGCTTGTTGCATCGTAGTTGGCTGGCCTAGTTTATGCATTAAACAAATTAGTGCCGAACTGTCGGCGACCACCTCTAACGAACCAGGCGCTTGTAACGCGTTAACATCATTAATTAAATCCACGCCTAACTCGAGTGCAGCCTTCATCACAGGTGTTTTATAGGTATCAACTGACACCCAGCAATCTGTTAGTTGGCGGGTTAACTCAAGCGCAGGCATTACTCTATCAAGCTCTTCTTCAACCGGCACCACCGCAGCACCAGGCCTGGTAGACTCCCCTCCAATATCAATAATTTGCGCACCCTGTTGAGCAATCTGTTCAATCCGATATTTTAGCTGGTCTGACCCGAGGTAACATCCGCCGTCAGAAAATGAATCCGGCGTGACATTTAAAATCCCCATAATCAACGGCGGCATTTCAACCTGGTGCAGGCGTGCGATTAAACTCATATTAACCCCATAAAAAAACCCCATCTACCCGACTGAAAAAATCAGATAGATGGGGTCAATCAATCTATTTAATGCAACTTTGGCTTAGCGTTTGATGGCTCAGCCACGTCACCACTTAAATCATCTGCCACTAAATCAGTCATTCCACCGACCTCAACAGGCTCAGCTTTAAGATCATCGGCATCAGGGTTTTTTGACCAATCTTTTGGCTCACCGGGATCACGTCCCTCCATAATATTTTTAATTTGTTCCGCATCAATGGTTTCATACTGCATCAATGCTTCCGCCATAATGCGTAACTTATCTTCATGCGTTTTCAAAATATCAGTTGAACGTTGGTAGTTGCGATTAATTAAAGCTCTTACTTCTTCATCAATCACTTTGGCCGTTTCTTCTGATACGTTTGAAGAGCGTCCACCCATACCAAGGAAGCCGTTTTGCTCTTCTTCCTCATACAATAAAGGACCCAATTTTTCAGATAAGCCCCACTTAGTCACCATATTGCGTGCAAGTTTAGTAGCGCGTTCAATATCATTACTTGCCCCGGTAGTGACGGCATCTGCACCAAACACCATTTCTTCAGCAATACGACCACCATACAAACTAGACAATTGACTTTCAAGCTTACGTTTCGAATAACTCCACGAATCCTCGACCGGCAAGTACATAGTAACGCCTAATGCGCGCCCACGAGGAATGATGCTTACTTTATATACAGGATCATGCTCTGGCACAAGGTAACCAATGATCGCATGACCTGCTTCATGATAAGCCGTCAAACGTTTCTCCGCTTCACTCATCACCATGCTCTTGCGCTCAACACCCATCAGAATTTTATCTTTTGCGCGCTCAAAATGATTTTGCGTGACCGTACGTTCACCTAAACGTGCTGCAAACAAAGCCGCTTCGTTGACGAGGTTTGCTAAATCCGCTCCCGAAAAACCAGGAGTGCCACGTGCAATCAACGCAGGTTTAACATCGTCTGCCAATGGGACTTTACGCATATGCACTTTTAAAATCTGTTCACGACCACGTACATCAGGTAACCCTACCGTTACTTGGCGGTCAAAACGACCCGGGCGCAATAAAGCAGGATCCAACACATCAGGACGGTTAGTGGCAGCAATAACAATAATACCCTCATTACCTTCAAAACCATCCATTTCCACCAGCATCTGGTTCAAGGTTTGCTCACGTTCGTCATTTCCGCCACCCATTCCGGCACCACGACTACGTCCGACCGCATCAATCTCATCAATAAAGATAATGCAAGGTGCGTGGGCTTTAGCTTGCTCAAACATATCGCGCACACGAGACGCGCCCACTCCGACAAACATTTCGACAAAATCAGAACCCGAAATGGTAAAAAACGGAACCTTCGCTTCACCGGCAATGGCTTTAGCCAATAAGGTTTTACCAGTACCAGGCGGTCCAACCATTAAAACACCGCGCGGAATTTTCCCGCCCAGGTTTTGATATTTATCAGGATCACGTAAGAAATCGACTAATTCAGACACTTCTTCTTTAGCCTCATCCGCACCGGCCACATCATCAAAGTTAACTTTTACTTGATCCTCGGACAACATACGCGCCTTGCTCTTGCCGAAAGACATCGGACCACCCTTGCCGCCCAGACCGCCGCCCATGGAACGCATAAAGAAAATCCAGATTCCGATTAATAACAGCATAGGGAACCAAGAAATAAAAATCTGCATTAATACACTTTGTTTTTCAGGTGCTTGTGAGCTGACAGTGACTTTGTTTTGTAATAAGTCACCCATTAAGCCAGGATCACCCGGATTATAAGTCGTAAAGGCTTCACCTGATCTATATACCCCGCGAATTGTTGCCCCCTCAATATTGACACGACTAACTTGACCCTCACGCACTTCATCAATAAAACGTGAATAATCCAAACGACCGGAACTCTGATTTCCCGGAGCGCCAAAATGATTGAAAATGGACATCATGATCAACGCAACCGCAGCCCAAATTAGAATATTTTTTAACATATCGTTTTTCATTTTGTTTTCCTATAAACCGCTAACTTACGACTTAAAAGCCGCTTATGTATTGATTCAAATCATAACATGCACACACCGCATGCGCAAAAAGTTCCATAAATTTTAATTATAACGATCAAAGCACAACTTATAATCATGCAAACAAATTCACGCTTCTATTTAAGTTATTTTTTACCCACGCCCAACACATAAATCTCTTTACTCCGAGGACGCGAAGCTTTAGGTTTACGACTTAACACTTGCTTATAACGACTGCGTAAATCATTAAGCAACACATCAAAACCTTCCCCCTGAAACACTTTCATCAATACAATACCATTTGGTTTTAAAACTTGATCAGCCAGCTCAACCGTTAACTCAACTAAATGCATTGCCTTTGGAATATCTACCGCTTTGTTACCACTCATATTAGGTGCCATATCTGACATAACCAAATCGACTTCACGCCCATTCAACGCATCCAATAAATTGTTGTATACAACTTCATCGCGAAAATCACCCTGAATAAAAGTGACACCGGCATAAGGGTCAACCGGTAAAATATCCAATGCAAACACCTCGCCGCTTTGACCTACTTGCTGCGCTGCCCACTGCGACCACCCACCGGGAGCTGCGCCTAAATCGACAACAACCATACCAGGCCTGAACAAGCGATCCTTTTCATCTAACTCTTGCAACTTGTATATTGCACGCGAACGCCAACCTTCTTTCTGTGCTTTTAACACATAGGGATCATCAAAATGTTCCTGTAACCAACGCGCACTCGATTTTGATCTTGCCATAATGGATTTAGTTCTCGAACAACATTAATTTCAATTAAAATAGGCTTTTTTCTCACACGGCAGAATGTAATGAAAACCGCTCAAAGCTTAACCCAAAACCAGAAAAAATTTTTACGTGGAATCGCACACGGACTTAACCCCGTTATTATTATTGGGGCGCAGGGTGTAACCGATGGTTTAATGGCTGAACTTGAATCATCACTCCAGCACCATGAGTTACTAAAAATCAAAATGGCAGCCGGTGAGCGTGAAGACCGTAAACAGATTATTGAACACGTGGTTAAATTGACCCGTGCTCAACTGGTACAAAACGTCGGCAAAATGTTTGTTATTTACCGCGCTCGAGCCAAAGATCCTCAGCTTTTATTACCTAAAAACTAAACGTTGCCTTAACCGAGTCGATCTAGTCCGCGCGCTAAATCGGCTTGAATATCGGCAAAATTCTCCAAACCCACCGACACCCGTACCAAGTTTTCAGTAATTCCAGTCGCCTCACACTCGGCGGCATCAACCCGTGAATGCGTTGTTGTAGCCGGGTGAGTGATGCTGCTTTTAACATCGCCTAAATTAGCTGTAATAGACAACATCTGCGTGGCATCAATTACCGACCAGGCCTGCTCACGTCCGCCTTTAACGCGAAAAGAAACTAAGGCACCACCTCCGGTTTGCTGTTTTTGTGCCAAAGAGTATTGTGGATGTGAAGCCAATCCTGGGTAAAATACTTTTTCAACTGCCGGGTGTTCACTTAACCAATTCGCCAAAGCCAACGCACGTTGACAATGTGCTTCCATTCGTACACTTAATGTTTCTAATCCTTTTAAAAACACCCAAGCGTTAAATGGACTCATGCTCGGACCGGCGGTACGAATAACACCACGTACGTCCTCACCCACCAATTTTTCACTACCAATTACGGCACCGCCCAAACAGCGACCTTGCCCATCAATAAACTTAGTCGCTGAATGTATAACGATGTCGGCACCTAATTTCAAGGGCTGTTGCAAAATCGGTGTGCAAAAACAATTATCCACCACAAGCAATACATTATGCTGTTTAGCAAGTGCGGATAAAAAAGCTAGATCGGCAATTTCAGTTAACGGATTTGAGGGCGTTTCAAGAAAAAAAGCCTTGGTATTAGGCTTGATCGCTGACAACCAGGCCTGGTGATCGTTTTGTGGTACAAAACTAATTTCGACACCAAACTTGGCTAAGTATTTAGTAAATAAAACTTTCGTCGTACCAAAAATACTGCTTNNTGATGACACTAAATGATCGCCTGCCGCTAAAACACCCATAAAGGTCGCCAAAATGGCAGACATTCCCGATGCGGTTGCAACACATGACTCGCCGCCTTCCAGCTTAGCCAAGCGGTTTTCAAATGCACGCACGGTTGGATTGGTAAATCGTGAATACACATTACCCGGCACAGCACCGCTAAATCGATCTGCCGCTTGTTGCGCATTTTCATATACATAGCTTGATGTCGGGAAAATAGCCTCACTATTTTCTTGTTCAAAAGTGCGACTGTACCCCGCACGAATAGCGAGGGTTTCTAATGCAAATTCGTCCACTTAATTACCCTGGTTATATAGACCGACAACTTCCGGTGCAGAATTTTTTTGTTTGGATTTTGCACCGTCATTACGCGCATTTGCAATGCTGGCCAAGTATTCCGGCGTAATATCACCGGTGACATATTCACCGCTAAAGCACGAGGTATCAAAACAAGAAATCTGAGTATTTCCGGCACCAACCGCTTCAATCAAATCGCTTAAATCTTGATAAATCAGCTTATCGGCACCAATAAACGCTGCAACTTCTTCTTCGGTACGGTTATTTGCAACCAACTCTGAAGCAGATGGCATATCAATTCCGTAAACATAGGGATAACGTACGGGTGGAGCAGCTGAGGCAAAATAAACTTTATTCGCACCCGCATCACGCGCCATTTGCACAATTTCGCCTGAAGTTGTTCCGCGCACAATTGAATCATCAACTAACAGTACGTTTTTGCCTTCAAACTCTAAACCTATCGGATTCAGTTTTTGACGCACTGACTTCTTGCGTTGCGTCTGACCGGGCATAATAAATGTACGCCCAATATAACGATTCTTAATAAACCCTTCGCGATAAGGTAAATCCAGTTTTTCAGCCAATTGAAGTGCTGCGGTACGGCTAGTGTCCGGGATAGGCATCACAACATCAATATCATGATCCGCCCAAATACGTTGAATTTTTTCGGCCAATTTTTCACCCATTCGTAACCGTGACTTATAGACAGAAATATCATCTACCATTGAATCAGGCCGAGCAAAATAGACAAACTCAAAAATACACGGTGTATAACGTGGATGGTCATGACATTGTTCGAAATAAATTTCGCCGTCTTGCATCACAACTACCGCTTCACCGGGCGCTAAATCACGGA
Organism: Thiomicrospira sp. UBA5634; assembly: GCA_002421475.1. Lineage (GTDB taxonomy): Bacteria > Pseudomonadota > Gammaproteobacteria > Thiomicrospirales > Thiomicrospiraceae > Thiomicrospira. The sequence goes on from DIJW01000144.1 coordinate 6,438, forward strand.
AACGCTGGAAACCCAAACCATCTAACGCCACACTTTCAGATGCGACCATATAATCAATGCCGCCCTGCGGATTTTGACGTTTACCAACAATTAATGGGCGTAATGCAAACGGATCCCGAAATGCAACCATGCCAACGCCGGAAATAATACCTACCGCAGCATAACCGCCACGCACACGTTTGTGTAACCGACGAATAGAACTAAAAATATCATGCTGATCGACAAACAATTTTTTTTGTCGCATGAGCTCATGTGCAAACACGTTAAGCAGCACTTCTGAATCAGAATTAGTATTTAAATGACGTAAATCCTGCTGATAGATTTCTTGGCTTAATTGTTCAGCATTGGTCAAATTGCCGTTATGCCCCATCACGATACCGTAGGGAGAATTTACATAAAATGGTTGCGCCTCTGAACTTGAGGCTGAACCTGCCGTTGGATAACGCACGTGACCAATACCCATCGAACCATGTAAATCACGCATATGACGAGTATGAAAAACGTCTTTAACCAAACCATTATCTTTGCGCTGATAAAAACGGCCATCTTGATGGGTCACAATCCCGGCAGCATCTTGACCGCGATGCTGCAAAATTGTTAATGCATCATATAATTCTTGGTTGACTAGGTCACCACTCGCCGAGACAATTCCGACAATACCGCACATGAAATCTGCTCACTTTAATAAATTAAAATCAAAAAACCACAAAATGGTGAATTCGTTTTAACGGATTTTCACCACGACCGCATCAGTACTTAATTCCTCATCTAACGCTTGCTTTGCCTGCAAAGCCTCATCGAAACGATAATAAGGGCCCACTCGAACACTATATACCTTTCGATCCGCACTGGAGAAATCACCAATCGTAACTTGATAACGCATTTCTAATGTCGCAAGCAATTTATTCGCCGCTTCGATTGAATTAAAAGATGCGACACGAACCAACCAAGCAGCTTGATTCAAGTTATCTGTTTTATCCGCAGAAGGTTTGGATTGTTTAACAACATCTGTCACCTTTGATGGCTCAGCGTCAACGGCTGTCTCAATTTCAGCCTTTTTCTCAACCTGAACCGGCTTCGGTTCAGGTAATTTAGATTCTTCTAACTTAATCGCCTGATCCTGTTTTGATATTTTGACCTGAGGTAAAGCTACAGGAACCTCAGGTTTGGGGGCTTGCACAGGTGTTGATGAACTGTGCCCAGTATCTTCAACTTTTGACTGTTCAAATGAATGGGGCTGATCATAAACGACTGGATCACTATACCAACTCGGCACTAACAGAATAAGCAACGCCAGCCAGAAAATGGCTCCGGTTACTCGATATTTAGTTAATTCATCCATGCCAATTCTTCCAAGGCTTGTGAAACAGTAATAAAAGATCCATACACCAAAACTTGATTTATATCCTGTTTTTTAGCCCATGAAACAGCGTGTTGCATTGAGTCCATTGCCCATACTTGATCATCATTAATTCCGCACAATCTTAACACGGCTTGTAAATCGGCTAAAGGTGTTGACCTTGCCCCACCAAGCTCAACCAATAACCACTCACTGGCATAAGGCGCTATCGCCTTAACCATCGGAGCCTGATCCTTGTCATTTAACGCGGCAAAAATAACCAATCGTTTTGTAATCACAGGTTGCTGTGCTAAATAATCAGCTAACGCTTTAGCGGACTGTGGGTTATGCGCAACATCTAACAACCAGGCCTGGTGATTGAGCTGTATTGTCTGCAATCGACCTGGATGTTTAACTGTTTTTAAGCCTACCTCAATCGCTTGGCGATCAAGCTTTAAAATCTGCTGTTTAGTCAGTAACGCCAAAACACCGGCGGCATTTTGCAACTGAAACTCACCCAGTAGCGCGGGCATGGGTAAATTATCAATTCGCTCTTTCGCCACAAAACACCAGTCCTGGTTATTATTTAATGCCTCTCGTTCAAACTCAAAATCACGCCCTAAACAAGCTAAATCAACATTAAGAGCAGCGGCATGTTGCAATAAACGTTGTGGCGGACTTCTGTCCGAACAAACACTTAATTGCCCTGCTCGCATAACACCGGCTTTTTCAAATCCTATTTGTTCACGATCAGATCCAAGCCATTCAATATGATCAACATCTATTGCGGTAATCAAAGTGGCATCTGCATCAACCATATTTACCGCATCTAAACGCCCACCTAAACCAACTTCAAGTACAACAACGTCCAAATTAGCACGCGAAAAGATAGACAACGCTGCTAGGGTAGCAAACTCGAAATAGGTTAGTTTAGTGGATTGGCGCTTTGCTTCAATCGCCGCAAACGCATCCTTAATGACTTGATCACTAACCGGCTGCGCGTTAATTTGAATACGCTCATTAAAATGGAGCAAGTGTGGAGATGTGTAACTACCAACCCGATAACCAGCTGCAGTTAAAATCGCAACCAATAATGCCACACTCGAACCTTTACCATTGGTTCCCGCCACAGTAATTACAACCGGAGCCGGTTTTAGTACCGCGAGTCGATTGGCGACCTCTGTTACTCGCTCAAGACCTAAATCTATTTCTTGGGCGTGTAACTGAATCAACCAATCTAACCACTCGGTCAAACTCGATGCAGTACTCGGTTTATTCAACACGATTCCTTACTTGTTCATCAACATCCGAGCTAATGACG
>DIJW01000022.1 GCA_002421475.1 Thiomicrospira sp. UBA5634
ACTTTAGTCCGACAACAACTTAACCTAGCAAAAACGGCAAAGCCAAATCCCGTTCCGACACGATTAGCTCTGACTTTGGCAAGCGCCAATCAATGCCTAAACGCGGATCATCAAATCGAATGCCGCTTTCATGCTCCGGCGCATAATACGCATCCACTTTATAACTAACGCGTGCAAATTCGCTCAGCACCACAAAACCATGTGCAAACCCTTTCGGAATAAATACCAGCTCAGAAGAGTCGGCCGACAACTCCATCGACACATGCTGCCCAAAAGTCGCGCTGTCCGCGCGCAAATCGACCGCGACATCCAAAATCCGACCCTGCAACACCCGAATCAACTTAGCCTGCGCAAACGATCCCTGCTGATAATGTAAACCGCGCAATACCCCAAACCGCGAACCCGATTCATTTTCTTGCACAAAATGCACGTCATAGCCCAGAACATCACTCAACGCCGATTCACGCAAAGTTTCCATAAAAAAACCACGCGCGTCCTCAAACTTACGTGGTTTCATTAAAAATACATCTTTTATCGGCTGTTCAATAAACTGCATAAAAACTTATCCTAAATACGATCTGTCATCCTGAGCAACGCGAAGGATCTCCAGCCGACCGTACAAACCCCTCACAAGATTCAGCCTTCGCTGACTTCGTTGCTTCGGCTTCGCCTCAGAATGACAACGAAACCCATTTAATTGACAAGTTTCATTAAGGTTTTTGGGGCGTGTTTTTCTTGCTCATACAAATAATCCACAATACCGGAACTATGGCTAAACCCTGATACCAATTGCGTTAATTGCCCCATAACCGCGTCATAATCATAACGGTTCAAATTGGCCTCAATCTGAATAAACTCAGCCATCAACTCGTCATAAGGCACAAACTCCTCATGCGCTTTCATAATACGCGGATGATCCGTTCCATCCACATTATCGCCAATCAATAACTCTTCATACAGTTTCTCGCCCGGACGCAACCCGGTATATTGAATCTCGATATCACCATTCCCGGCTTCATCCATCACCTCTAAACCGGACAACTTAATCACCCGACGCGCCAGCTGATCAATCTTAACCGGCTCACCCATATCCAGCACAAACACATCGCCGCCAACGCCCATCGAACCGGCTTGAATAACCAAAGAAGCCGCTTCCGGAATCGTCATAAAATAACGCGTAATTTCTTTATGCGTCACCGTTACAGGCCCACCTGCCGCAATCTGCTTTCTAAATAACGGAATCACCGATCCGGACGAACCCAGCACATTACCAAAACGCACCATCACAAAACGTGTGCTCGTAAACTCAACTTGCAACGCTTGCAACGCCATTTCCGCCAAGCGTTTACTCGCCCCCATTACATTGGTAGGACGCACCGCCTTATCGGTTGAAATCAATACAAAGTTTTTAACTCCGCACTCCGCCGCCACTTTAGCTGCCACATGCGTGCCAATTGCATTATTAAACAAACCTTCCTGAATATTGTGCTCTACAATCGGCACATGCTTATAAGCCGCCGCATGATAAACCGTATCAACACGATAATGGGCATAAACTCGGCGCAATTTAGCTTCATCCAGCACACTACCCAACAACGCAATTAATTTTGTATCGCCTAAGTCAGGCGAACGCGTCAACTCATGTTCAATGTTATATAACGCAAACTCACTCATTTCATACAACACCAACACTTTCGGCTGATGCTTTAAAACCTGACGACACAATTCTGAACCAATCGAACCACCGGCACCGCTAATCAACACTGCCTGATCCGTGATACAACGTTTAAGTAAACACTCCACCGGCGCCACACTGTCACGCCCAAGCAAATCTTCGATTTCCACTTCACGGATGTCAGAAAACGACACTTTTCCCGACACGATTTCCGCCATGCCGGGCAAAGTCAACACCTTCACCGGAAAAGGCTCTAACCACTCTAAAATCGACTTTCTACGTGACGCACTCAATGACGGTATCGCTAAAAAAACCTCGCTCACCCCATAATGCGCAATCAACCGATTTAAATCATCGCGAGCAAACACCCGCGCCGAACCGATTTCATGATGATGCAATGCCTTATCATCATCAATAAAGCCAACCACTTTTAAACCCGGCATGCGAACCATCGCATTTAACAGCTGCTGTCCCGAAGATCCGGCGCCAAATATCAGTACCCGTTTGCGCCCTGCTTCACCTTTTATACCTTCAGACAATAACCAACGCATCGACAATCGAGTCAGCGCAATAAATAACAACGCCAATAACCATGTAATCACAATCGCCGAACGCGGAAACTTCAAATCCAACATAAAAATGGCCGTTGCCCATAACAGCACAACCAGCGAGACGGCACCAAAAACGGTGAACGCAAATTGAAAGCCGATATAACGAATAACCGCGCGATACAAGCCTTGCTGAATAAAAACAGGGATCGCCAAAGCCGGCAACAACAAAATAGCGGCTAAATACGGCGTAATAGAAAACTGGGCATAACCAAAACGTAACCAGATCGCAAAAACTGCTACCAACAATAAACCAACAACATCAATACCGACCGAAACAAGGCGCTTCTGCAATCTTGGCAATTCGACCAAACGACGAACAATCTTCATAATTTTTTCTATCCGGATCAATTAGCCGAAATTATAACACCAGGCCTAGTTGTTCGCTTAAACACAGCGCTTGTAATCCCATGCACACTTCACTGTCATCCTGAGCAACGCGAGGATATCCAACCAACTGTACAAAACCTCACAAGATTCAGGCTACGCACTAATTTTGTTGCTTCACTTTGTTCAGAATGACACGGTGATTTTATCCTTCAGAAGCCATCAGCATCGCTAAATGCGACAAAACATGCCGCTTAATGGGTTCTTTTTCATATTCCAAACGCGCTTGCACTTTTTGATGCACCAAGTCTAAAGCAGCTTGACACTCCTCATACAACGAACGTGCCTGTTTGTTGGTTAAATCACAACTTTCAACACCAAAACGAATTAAAAACTCTCGACTCCACCACTTTTTACTGCCCAATAAAGTCAAAGCGGCAATATCATTTTTTACATAAGCCGTCGTGCAGACTACATCATAAGCCGGTGCCAACCGAATTGAAGCCACATCCTCATAAATTAAACCAAAGTTTTTTAAGTGCGCATCGCCATTTTGTAAACGATTATTAAGCACCACCATTTTAAAATATTGCTGCAACGAAGCCATGCGACTATCCGGCGAAGTAAACAACTTAATTGTTTTCGCAACCAGCTCATAGCTGCCGCTATATTTGTCGTCACGCTGCTTTGCTTGCAGCACACACATATCCTCAAAACCTAAAAAACGCCCACTTTCAGTAATATCAAATCGTTTCATTACAAAAAGCGTTTCATCATCCGATAAATAAAACTCCGGAACATTTATGCCCGCTTCTTTCACGACTAACATACAAAAAAACTCATTCAACGCTAATTGCGGATAATCGTGCCCCCACGCTTTTACAATATAGTCGTCCAATTTTAACGTCGCTTTATTCTCAACCTGCACCAACACCTTGGGTTGCACACCACTTAATGGCGACCTTAGCGCAAAACGCGACACCAGTTCATCAAAAAGATCAGGATATTGGGAGTGCAATAAATCATCTAACACCAAAGGTGATTCAGAACCGGTTGAAAACCCATAATTGAGACGCCCTCGAATACTCGGAGAAAGCAGACACAGCAAACCAAAATCATCGGTTTCTGTTAATTTTGAAAACTGTTTTTTAATGAGCGACAACAAATACCCTTCGGGTAAATGCATCTCAAAAACAGGAGGCAGTTTAGAATGAACGTACCCTTTCGCACGCACAGGCATCGTCAGTGAAATAAAGTCATCCGGTAGCGTCGTAGCATCATAACTAAAAAGAAACTCTGCGTTCTCTTTAAGCAAACGCCCAACTTTATTTTGATTGACGCGTACCGTAATAGGCTCAATCACTTATCAATTCCTCAAGCGTCGGCAAACGATGCTTTTCCCGAATGCGAATTTCATAACCCAAATAATCCAAAATCTTAAGTACCTTGCGCACACCCACATCACCTGCGCGACCTGTCTCCAAACCGTTAATAGTCGCCCTAGAAACACCGATCGCATCAGCCATATGCTGCTGCGAAATTTTCTTTAGTGCTCTCAATTCAGTAATCTGTCCACCCAACTCTTTAAAATCCACGCTACCGACCACCAAGTTGTACAAAATAATTTACAAGTTAAATAAAAAGGTGATGAAAGTAAAGTATTTTATACAAGGATAGGAAGTTCCTACAAAATTAACTATTATTATCCTGAGCCCCTGTCATCCTGAGCAACGCGAAGGGTCTCCAGTCAATCATTAAGAATTCTTAATTCGATCACCGGCACCTTTGCCCAAAACTGTCATAAAAATGTATTTAAAATAATCCCGCACACACAGCGAAGCAATCATCTTCGCATCGGTTTCGGCCAACAACTTCGGGGTAGACATATCAATCTCACTCACCTGCGCCAAACCCGTAATCCCTGGGCGAACCTTAAACACACCTAATTGTTCACGTGCCGCAGTCAAGTCGTCCTGATTAAACAGGCCTGGTCGTGGGCCAACCAAACTCATCTCACCTTTTAACACATTCCACAACTGCGGCAATTCATCCAGCTTGGTACGACGCAAAAACGCGCCAAACTTAGTAATTGACGATGAACTCGCCAAATGAGTGGCTACTGAAGCCGTATCCCTCTTCATCGTGCGAAACTTCACCAAAATAAACGGCTTTTGATTGCGTCCTACCCGCTCCTGAAAAAACAACGGCGAGCCGGTATCGAACAACCCAATCACATACAACACCACCAACACCGGTAACCCCACCACCAGGCCTGCTAACGCAAACACAAAATCAAAAAACCGAATCATAAACACCCAACCTAAAAATAAAAACGCCGGATAAAATCCGGCTATTCAAAAACAAAAAACCTAACAAATTAAACAACACTAAGCAGCGACACTGTCCAAGTAGAGGGTTTCTGGTGCAATATCAATGTCATTTGGCCAACTTAAAGTGCCATATTCAATCCGAACTTGCTTGAAATAATGGTAATCCTGCAAAACCTCAAACGGCTTTTGATGGAAAATTTTCGACACGTCAAAAATCTTTCGCTCGTTATTCTCAAAAACCAACTTAACTTTATAATCCGATAGTATTTCGAAATCGACGACATCCAACAACATAAAACCTCCCACCTAATTTACTTCAAAGGGTCAATTTTATAAATCGGTTCCCCCTCAATCGCCAAAGCCCAATCCGCCATTAACTCATCCGCATGAATCTCGACCCAAGCTTGCACGAGACGCAACTGTTTTTTTGGAAAGTCACCATCTAACAACTCCCCATCTGGTATGGATATAACAGCCTTAGCGTCTTGGTAACGCACATGAATATGCGGCATGTTGTGCTGTTTATTATCTCTAAAAAACATCATCACCACAATGCCATAAAACATACTAATCGTAGGCATTTAAACCTCCTGACATAACAATTAAAAACTCAAAACTCAGCATTAAACATTCTCTCCAGCGCTTCATCCATCGTCACCACTGGCTGCCAACCCAACAAATCACGCGCTTTAGAACTATCCACCTGCAAACTTCCAAACAACCGATCCGCTACCGCGCCTTTACCCAACACCTTCGACGCAAATCGCATCAA
>DIJW01000231.1:0-8172 GCA_002421475.1 Thiomicrospira sp. UBA5634
GGTTAATCGCCACGGTTTGTTTAAATTTCAAATTTAAACTTTGGCTGGTTAAAACCTGATCGCCGCAAATTTTAATTGCGCTCAAGGATACAATTTTATCTTGTTTCGGATTTAAGCCGGTGGTTTCACAGTCAAAACACACCCATTCGTTTGGCGGCGCCGCTGCAAACAAAAAATCAAATGCCGGTTGTTTTAAACGCCGTTTCAACCAGGCCTGGTGCAACGAACGCCACATCACATTAACCTATCGAGTTTAAAGTGATATTGAATAAATTTTTTAAACTGATTCACCACCGCAAACGCATCTTTGAGCAAATCTTGTTGGAAGTGACTGAGCTGATCGGTTGCAATCTGATTATCAACTGTTAGGCCCCGCTGCTGTTTTTCTAACATCGCTTGCAAACGTAAGGTATTCAAAAAGTTCAAGGTCTCTCCCAGCTCAATACCAAATGCTTCATCAAATACATGCAAATCAATCAATTCACGAATTCGCCAATGGGTATTGGTTTTTTGAATGCCTTTTTCCATCGCCAAACAACGCACACCATGCACAATCGGAAAAATACCGCCTTTCTTTAAATCAATCGAATGACCGGCATCATGCTGGGTAATCAAACGTCCAAACAAGCCGATCGGGGTTTCAAACTGCAACACGCTACGCGCAAACTGCGGTAAAAATGCGCCATTTTCCGCCACTTCATTCAACAAGCGTTGCTTTAATTTGGTGAGTCGCGTTTCATCGCCCTGCACGACTTGCGCATCGAATAAAATCGCAATATTCATATAACTGTCTAAACTCGGCTGCTCAAACCATTGCCGAACCTGCTTATCAAACGTTTTTTGGGTTAAACGCCAGGCCTGGTTGGATAGCATAATATTACCGGGGCATGGCGGAAAACCAAGCGCTATCAATTGGTTACTAACCAACTCACTATGTGCCTTCCAGTCCAAGTCCGCTGCATTATCATCCATAATTAATGCATTGTCTTGATCAGTACGCACCACTTGCTCTGAACGCCCTTCACTGCCCATGACAATAAAAGTCGCAGCGGAGAATTGTTCGTTTGGATCTAAAATCTGCCACATTTTTTGCTGCAGCTTACGCTGCAACTCATTTACCAGCTTGGCAATATAGTGCGTTTTAACCCCTTTATTCGCCAGATTAAACACCAGCTGGTCAATTTGAGTTGTCACCCGTTTTAAGTCGTCCAATTGCGTTGCACGCTCTAATGTCAGCATTACCAGGCCTGACTGATTGGCAAACAAACTCATGAGTTCTTTCTGGTGTAACACACCAACAAAACCTTGCTGATCACGCACCATTAAACGGTCAACGCCATAACGCGTCATTTTTAATAACGCATTAAACAAATAATCATCTTGATGAATTGAAATCACCGGAAAACTGGCCAGCGCAGCAACCGGACTTGATAAATCAAAACCGTGAATTGCTAAACCACGCAACAAATCACTCGAAGTCACCACGCCTTCGCGTTCACCATCAAGCACCAAACAAGCATCAGTTTTTAACGCCTGCATTTGTTCGACACAATATTTAATTGAATCCGTTGCCGTCACTTGCAGCAACGCATGTAATGGCGCAATGCGCACGGCATCCATCATGGCTTCGCTGGACGATTCAACCTGCAACTGCTGATGAAATTGCGTCAGTTTCTGGGTAATGTCTTGATAATAAAAAGATTCAAATTCGGGCACGTAACGCAAAAGCCGTTGAAAAACGGCCATCGGTAACCGATACAAAATCGCTTCTTCAAGCGCTTGATAGGAAAATTGAACTTTTTTATCAAGTAACACACTTGCGCCAAACTGTGCATGAGGGCCATACAACGCATATTGCCGAGTGGCGTCAGCCAAATCACATTCCGCAACCTGGCCTTTTATTACAAAATACAAAAATGCATTTTCCTCTGCATCCAACGGAATTTTGCTATGCAGAGGAAAATACACAACGTCTAACGCCTTTACTGCCTCCAATAACCAGGCCTGGTCAAGCCGATCAAACGGTAAAATAGATTTTAAAAACGCGGCATGTTGTAGTTCAGACATAACTTTTCCTATAAGAATCTTTTGCACGAGCCTGCACGTGAAAGAAAAAAGGAGGCCGAAGCCCCCTTTTATTCTAATCTAAACGCCTAAAATATTAGTGCTTAGACGCTTCTTCTGCACCGATACCCGTTTGTGAACGGATAAACTGCGCATCAAACAAATCACGTTCAATCGCTGCGCGAGGTGAGTTGTCGATTTTTGAGAACAACCAGATGCCCACGAACGCAATGGTTACAGTGAACAACGCAGGGTTAGACCAAGGAACAATCGCTTCCTTGTTGCCCATTACGCTGACCCATACTGCAGGCCCCATAACAACCATCGCAACGGCTGAAATCAGACCCAGTGAACCACCGATAACAGCACCACGCGTGGTCATATTTTTCCAGAACATTGACATAATCAATACCGGGAACGTGGTTGACGCCGCAATAGTAAACGCCAAACCAACCATGAACGGGATGTTTTGGCTTTGGAATGCGATACCCAAATAAATAGCCAAAATACCCAATACCACAGTCGCAACACGAGATACACGTACTTCGTTCTGCTCAGTTGCATTTGGGTTAATAACGTTAGCATAAAGGTCATGTGAAATCGCAGACGCACCTGCCAAAGTTAGACCCGCCACTACCGCTAGGATAGTTGCAAATGCAACTGCAGAGATAAAGCCTAGGAAGAANNACTGCAGGCATGTTACCGCCACCAATCATTTTTCCTGCTTCATCAAAGTAAGCTGGGTTACCCAATACAAACGCAACCGCACCCATACCGATAATGAAAGTCAGAATATAGAAGTAACCAATGAAACCGGTTGCGTAAAATACTGATTTACGCGCTTCTTTTTGGTTAGGAACGGTGAAGAAACGCATCAAAATGTGTGGTAAACCGGCTGTACCGAACATCAACGCAATACCTAAAGAGATTGCACTGATCGGGTCTTTAACCAAACCACCTACATACATAATGGCATCGCCTTTTGCATGCTTGTCAATCGCGCTTTGGAACAAGGTATCAAAACTAAAGTCTGACAAGTACATTACGCCAACAGCCATAAATGTGGCACCAGACAATAACAATACCGCTTTGATAATTTGTACCCAAGTCGTTGCTAACATACCGCCAAAGGTTACATAAGCAATAATCAACACACCCACGATAACAACCGCTACTTCAAAACTCAAACCGAACAAGGTTTCAATTAAAGCACCAGCACCTACCATTTGCGCGATCAAATATAGCAATACAATCGCGATACCGGCAAAGGCTGAGAACACACGAATAGGTGTTTGTTGGAAACGGAAAGACGCCACGTCAGCAAAGGTAAACTTACCTAAGTTACGTAAACGTTCAGACATCAAGAACATGATAACCGGCCAACCGACCAAGAAACCGATAGCGTAAATCAAACCATCATAACCAGAGGTATAAACCAAAGCGGTAATACCCAAGAACGATGCTGCAGACATATAGTCACCTGCAATCGCCAAACCGTTCTGGAAACCGGTGATACCGCCGCCGGCGGTGTAAAAGTCTTTTGCCGTTTTAGTACGCTGTGCCGCCCAATAAGTGATACCTAACGTACCAATTACAAACAATAAAAACATGATAGTTTTTGGTTGGAAAAAACCACCGTCACCCGCCAACGCCGCACTTGAGGCAAACAGAGCAGATAAACCAATTAAAGTTGATGCAAATCTCATTGTTTTACCTCATCTCTGATTTGTTGCGTTAATTCATCGAAATCACTATTCGCTTTGTAAACATAGTAGCGGGTTAAGCCAAACGCCAACAGAATAAGACCTACACCCAAAGGGAAACCAATAGTAATAGTTTGACCAATAACGATTGTTTTAAAGAACTCCGGAACAAACGCAATTAATAAAATAAAACCATAATAAGCAACCAACATTACCGCTGACAACTGCCACGCCAAACGCGAACGTTCAGCAACCAGCTGTTTATACTGCGGAAGACTATTGATCTTTTCGATCAAAGATTTATCCATAGTTATATCCTCATTATTTTCAATTTAAACCACTTGTCATCACAAAAGACGGTTTGACGGGCTATTATGCGGGTAAAAAGTTCGGTTTAGCAACGCAAAACCGAACTTATCCAACAAAAAATATTTTGGGCAAGCAAAAAAGCTACCTATACCCATGCCATATCAACACGTTACTTTTGTTGGAACTGCTTCAAGATACCCGGATCTTCTAAAGTTGATGTATCTTGGGTGATTTCTTCACCCTTCGCTAAAGTACGCAATAAACGACGCATGATTTTACCGGAGCGCGTTTTTGGCAAGTTTGTACCAAAACGAATATCATCCGGTTTAGCGATTGGGCCGATTTCTTTCGCTACCCATTCACGTAATTCGGCGATTAAAGCATTACGCTCATCACCCTCTGGTAAATCACGATTTAACACCACAAATGCAAATACCGACTCGCCTTTAACATCGTGCGGTTTACCCACTACTGCAGCCTCGGCCACTTTTGGATGCGCAACCAATGCCGATTCGATTTCCATCGTACCTAAACGGTGACCGGATACGTTTAACACGTCATCAATACGGCCAAGAATCCAATAATAACCATCGGCATCTTTGTGCGCGCTGTCACCTACAACATAAAATTTGTTATGGAACTTGGAATAATAGGTATCAATATAACGCGCATCATCACCCCAAATGGTTTGCAACATGGATGGCCAAGGTTTACGAATGACTAAATAACCACCTTGGTTATTGGTCAATTCATTACCTTCTTCATCCACAATCGCCGCATCAATACCCGGTAATGGACGTGTGCAAGAACCCGGTTTTAAAGGCGTAACACCCGGGAAAGGTGCAATCATGTGCGCCCCGGTTTCTGTCTGCCACCAAGTATCAACAATCGGACATTCGCCACGACCGATAACATCGTGATACCACATCCATGCTTCCGGGTTAATCGGCTCACCCACCGTACCCAAAATACGTAATTTGGAAAGGTCATACTGCGCCGGAATATCTTTACCAAACTTCATCAATGCACGAATCGCAGTTGGTGCGGTATAAAACACGGTAACACCATGATCTTGACACACTTTCCAGAAACGTCCGGCGTCAGGATAAGTCGGCACGCCTTCAAACATCAAAATGGTTTGACCCATCGCTAACGGGCCATACGCCACATAACTATGGCCGGTAATCCAACCCACGTCAGCGGTACACCAGAATACATCGCTGTCTTTAAGGTCAAACATCCACTCATTGGTTAGCATCGCGTTTAATAAATAACCGCCGCTACCATGTTGCACGCCTTTAGGCTTACCGGTAGAACCTGATGTGTATAACAAAAATAGCGGATGATCGGCTTTAACATTCACCGGCTCATGGTAATTACTCATGCCCGCTTCGGCTTCATGCCACCATAAATCGCGACCTGCTTGCATCGTGACGGTTTGCTTAGTACGTTGATACACAATTACTTTTTTAACCGCGTCGCAGCCTTTTGACAAAGCTTCATCAACCGCCGCCTTTAACGGAACCGATTTACCGCCGCGCAAACCGCCATCGGCGGTAATAATCATTTTTGCACCCGCGTCTTCAACGCGATCTTTTAACGCTTCAGCCGAAAAACCACCGAACACGATGGAATGAATAGCACCAATACGCGCACAAGCCTGCATCGCAATAACCGCTTGCGGAATCATTGGCATATAAATGATGACGCGATCACCTTGCTTAATGCCTTGCGCCGTTAAGGTATTCGCAAACCGGCATACTTCATCATGCAATTCTTTGTAGGTGTAATGGTGAACATCCCCTTGATCACCTTCAAAAATAATCGCTAATTTGTCACTTTTTTTATCTAAATGACGATCAATACAGTTATAAGAAACGTTTAATTCACCATCAGTAAACCAGCGAAATAATGGGGCTTTAGAATCATCTAACGCTTGAGTAAACGGCTTTGACCAGATTAATTTTTCACGTGCCAAATCTGCCCAAAAACCAACATGATCTTTTTCGGCTTTGGCGTACATTGCATCCAACTTTGACTTATTAATCGCCACTTGGCTTTTAATAACGTCTGAGGGTTCAAATACTCGACTCTCGGTTAGGATTGATTCAATATTGTTAGACATCTCCACCTCCACTCAATGATTCTAAAATTGGTTATGAAACTCAAACAAGCAACCTCAAACCCATGGGCTAGGTTGTTGCGATAAAAATTTGCCGTATTCTAACGCTTTTTAACGCAAGAAATATCAAACTTCTTTATCACCAGGCCTGGTTGTTTTATAAAACTGTGCGACAACTTGATTTCGGCCATGTTCTTTGGCGGCATATAAGCGTTCATCTGCCCGCTTGAACACCTCATCCAAATTATCGCCTTGATTAAGTTGGGTAACCCCGCCACTAATAGTGAACGCAAACGGCTGGTGAACACTGCTGGATGTTTCAACAAAATGTCTAAAACGTTCCGCTTTTTGATAAGCATCTTTTTCATTCATATCATTGATAAACACCGCAAACTCTTCGCCGCCCCACCGCACAATCAAATCGTCCTGACGGAAAAAGTTCAACATCATCTGCGCCAACTCGACCAACACTTGATCTCCGGCCTGGTGCCCATGCGCGTCATTTAAGTGTTTAAAATGATCTATATCAAAAAACAGCAACGAACCGGTTTTGCCATATTCGACAATTTTTTGTAGCGATTCGTTAAAAAACCGACGGTTATACAAACCGGTTAACTCATCGGTATTCGCCTGGTTTTTAAGTTGGCTGCTTTGTAAATGTAATGCTTGAATTGTTTCATACGAGTTTTCTAACGCATGAGTATAACGACTGAACATCGCATAAATCATCGCCAATAAAAACAGTAACACCATTAAGTTAAGGATGGCTTCTTTGACTAAAGACTGTTTATTTTCGGTGATCATTGCGGTGATATCGCTGGCAATAATCACTTTGGAAATCACTTCACCATGATGACTTTGTTGATTCAAATTACTTAAAATCAAATAACTTTTGCCTTGATGTTCAATAATCTGATTTTGTTGGGTTAAATCCACCTGATTAACGATTTGTTCAAAAAATGGTGTGAGTTGAATAATCGAATAACCGTTGAGTTGGGCAAAATCATGATTCTGTTGTAAGGTTCCCAGAGAATCAGAGCGCACTAAAATCATGGATTCAACGGCAAAACGTTTGACCAAATGTTCAACAAAATAATTCGGCATAATACCGAACTCAATTACCCCAAAATGAACACCCTGCCGATCAATCAGTGGCGTTGTAATTCGATACGTAATGCCGTTTTTTCCGACCTCAAAACCTTGCAAGGCGCGTTGTGTGGCATTTACATCGCGCACTATCGGACGCAAATTTGTTAAGTCATCATTAAAAAGTGTCGGCTGATGCAGTCGTAATAAGGTTCGATTATGCTGATCAATAAAATGCATGATATGTAAATTAGGATCAAGCAATCGCATACTTTCATAATCCGCCGCGGCATAATTTAACAAGCCTTGATGATTACGTTGAGCAAACAAGGCTTTTAAAACCGGCTCATTACTATAATGCAATGCTATGCTGAGGTACTTATCACGCAGGCCGTTAATCAGATCATTAAAGTACAACTGTGCATCCGCACCCAACGACACAATGCGTTGTTGCATTTGTTGCTCATGCTTAAAATTGGCATATAACATTTGCATCAACACGCTGGCGAGTGTAAAAACAAAAATTAATGCTAAATATTTCCATTTCAGTCTACGGATCATTTCATCACCACTTCAGCCTGCCATTCGAGTGCATTTAACGTCTCAATCAGCTCATCTTCCGGACGGATTAACCAGTTTGATTTTAACTGCGCTTTCGCTTGTGCATTACGATACTCTATCACCAGCGGCAACCCCACTTCTGTTTTGTAAGGTGTAATAATGGTTGCCAACTCCTGTAACACGGTCTCATTTAACGCGTAATACTGACGATATAATTTTAACGCCCGTGCTTGTTGCGCGCGCATTTCCGCTAAAGACACCACTTGTTCGGCATCCAACTTAATCCCGCCGTTAAAACTATCTTCTGCTACCACGCCGTACATCAGC
>DIJW01000231.1:8179-10794 GCA_002421475.1 Thiomicrospira sp. UBA5634
AACACCGCCGGGCGCATCACTACTTCTAAACGCGCACTTCGATCATCCAAAGTAACAAAACCCATCTTGTCACCGCTACGCGTATTTTTAGTCCGAATCCCAACCACCAGGCCTGCTACCCAGCGTTTGTCATATTTATTCGGCACTAATTGCGCCAAACTTTGTGAGACATAATGCTTTAATTCGTTGCGATAGGCTTCAATCGGGTGACCACTTAAATACAAACCCAATGTTTCTTTTTCACCACGTAACCGCTGGCGCTCTACCATTTCGGCAATCTCTACCAACGCCGTTGGCATGACATTTAAATCATCCGCCATTGCCGAACCAAACAGGTCTTCCTGACCGGAATCAGCGTTTTGCTGTTGTTGTTCTGCTTGATGTAATGCTAACGAAACACTCGATAACATCGCCTGACGGTTAGGATGCAAACAATCCATCGCCCCGGCGCGAATTAATGCCTCCATCACTCGACGATTGAGTTTTTTGCCGGCGCGGGCACTAAAATCAAACAAATCGCGGAAACCGCCATTTGCCGCGCGATCAGCCATAACACCGTCTAATGCCGCACCACCAACACCTTTAATAGCTCCCAAACCATACAAAATAGTTTTGTCATCGCTGGCTTTAAAGTGGATATCACAGCGATTAATATCCGGTGCTACGATGGTCAACCCCATCGCATAACACTCATTAATCATGTGCACGACTTTATCGGTATTATCCATATCCGATGAAATTTGCGCCGCCATAAAATGCGCCGGATAATGGGTTTTTAGCCAAGCAGATTGATACGACACCAACGCATACGCGGCCGAGTGCGATTTGTTAAAGCCATAACCGGCGAACTTTTCCACCAAGTCGAAGATTTTCATCGCCAGCTGGCCGTCAACACCGTTTTCAATCGCACCCTGCTCAAACTTACCGCGCTCTTTCGCCATTTCTTCAGGTTTTTTCTTACCCATGGCGCGACGAAGCATGTCTGCACCACCCAGCGTATAGCCCGACAACACCTGCGCGATCTGCATAACCTGTTCTTGGTACAAGATAATGCCGTAAGTCGGTTCAAGCGTATCTTTTAACGATTCATGCTGATATTGCACATCCGGATAAGACACTTTTTCTTTACCGTGTTTACGTGCGATAAAGTTATCCACCATGCCCGATTCCAACGGCCCCGGACGGAACAATGCCACCAACGCGATCAAATCTTCAAACCGATCCGGTTTTAAGCGGCGAATCAAGTCTTGCATACCGCTTGATTCAAGCTGAAACACCCCGGTGGTGCGACCGGTTTTAATCAAATCAAACACCGCGCTATCCACCAACGGAATACGCGCTATATCAACAAAACCGTCATCGCCCGGTTTTTTACCGGCGTTAATCGCTTGTAACGCCCAGTCGATAATCGTTAGGGTACGTAAGCCTAAAAAGTCGAACTTCACCAAACCGATGCTTTCCACATCGTTTTTATCCAGTTGGGTTACAACTCCGCGACCATCCGCTTCCGAATACATCGGGCAAAACTCATCCAGCGGTTTCGGACCAATCACCACGCCACCGGCATGTTTACCGACGTTACGCACCGTACCTTCGAGTTTTAAACCTAAATCAAGCAGGGTTTTAACATCTTCATCATTGTTATAACGCTGCTTTAATTCATCTTCTTTTTCCAGCGCTTCGCCAAGTTTGATTCCAAGTTCGTTCGGAATGAGTTTGGCCACGCCATCCACCATGCCATACGAATTACCCAATACCCGCCCGACATCACGTACCACCGCTTTCGCCGCCATCGTACCGTAAGTGATAATCTGCGATACGTGATCACGACCGTAATGCTGTGACACATAATCAATCACTTCGTCACGTCGTTCCATACAGAAGTCGACGTCAAAGTCAGGCATTGACACACGTTCAGGGTTAAGGAAACGTTCGAACAGCAAGTCATATTCAATCGGATCAAGATCGGTGATTTTAAGTGCATACGCGACCAATGAACCGGCGCCCGAACCTCGCCCGGGGCCAACCGGAATACCGTTATTTTTCGCCCATTGAATAAAGTCGGCAACGATTAAAAAGTAACCGGGGAACCCCATTTGCAAAATGGTATTTAACTCAAACTCTAACCGAGCAACATATTCGGCACGTTTAGCCGCTTGAAGTTCAGCGGGCAAATGACCAAACAAAAACGCTAAGCGTTCATCCAAACCTTCACGACAAAATTGATCAAAATACTGATCAGTCGTCATTCCTTGCGGCACCGGAAAATTCGGTAAATAAGGTACGCCCAACTCCAGACTTAAACTACAACGGCGCGCAATCTGTAAGGTGTTTTCTATCGCTTCAGGAATATCGGCAAACAGCTCAATCATCTCCGCACTGGAGCGATAATACTGTTCTTCAGAATAGGGTTTGGGGCGATTTGGATCGTCTAAAACATAACCGCCGTGGATACAACAACGTACTTCATGCGCTTCAAAATCATCGCGCGTCATAAAACGCACATCGTTGGTGGCGACCACCGGCAAGGCATAACGCTCCGCCACCTCTAATGCACCTTGAATATAACGTTCTTCATCGGTTCGATTCGTACGCACCAACTCTAGATAATATCT
>DIJW01000127.1 GCA_002421475.1 Thiomicrospira sp. UBA5634
CGAAATGATGGACGCACAAGGTTTAGATGCCGCACCATTGCTCGATGTAGGTGAAGCTAATCGGCAACAATCGGAATAACGACCACCACCAGGCCTGGTGATTCTAATAAAACGCTGGCGTTATTCAACTAATAATGGATAAACACCGTTTTCGTCATGCACTTCGCGCCCGGTAACCGGCGGATTAAGTACGCAAACTAAACGCATATCTTTATGCGCACGTAAATGATGACGATCATGATTGTTTAATGCATATAACGTCCCATCTTCAATTTTTGTGGTAATACCGGTTTCCAAATCCTCAATCTCGCCTTCGCCGCCAACGCAATATACCGCTTCGAGATGATTGGCATAGTGAAAATAGTTTTCGTGACCGGCATAAATAATGGTTTCATGCATTGAAAACCCCATACCGTCTTTCGCCAGTAACAACCGGCGACTCACCCACTGCCCATTATCCGGCTTTACATCACGCTCAGTGCCGATCAAGTCATTTAAACGACGAATAATCATAACTTCTCCTCAATATATTTAGCTACAGTGGCAGCTATTGCAGCCTGAAGAATCTCAAATCCTTCACTTAACTCGCTTTCACTAATCACCAAAGGCGCTAAAAATTTCAACACATGATTATCCGCACCTGCGGTTTCCATTAACAAACCCCGCTCAAATGCTTGGTGTGATACCTCAGCACAAAAACCGGCTACTTTAGACTCCAAGCCCCAAATCATACCTAGGCCTCGCACGTCACTAATCCATTCTGGGTACTGTGCTTTTATTTTGTTAAACTCCCCCTCTACCTGTGTACCTTTTGCACGAATTGACGTACTAAAATCTTCATTTTTCCATAAGGTTAATGCCGCTGTCCCGGCTACAAATGCATGACTGTTGCCACGGAAAGTGCCGGTATGTTCGCCCGGCTCCCATACATCTACTTCCGGCTTCATTAACACAATCGACATCGGCAACCCTGTTCCGATTGATTTTGACAAGGTCACAATATCCGGCTTGATACCCGCACGCTCAAACGAGAAAAAATCGCCAGTACGGCCGTTACCGACCTGAATATCATCCATAATCAAGAGAATATCGAAATCCTTACACAGCTCGGCCAATTTCTGCAACCATTCAACACTTGCAACATTAATACCGCCCTCACCCTGTATAGATTCGACAATAATCGCTGCAGGCAAATCATAACCGGAGCTGCCATCCTGCAAATAATGACGCAACATATCCATACTGTCGAAATCCTGATCAAAATAATGATCAAACGGCAATTTATTCACATTTAACGGCACACCATAATAATCATCATGATAAAACTCATTACCGGTCACCGCTAAAGCACCCAAAGTATGTCCGTGATATGCGTTGGTAAATGCAATTACATTACTACGTTGCTTCATTTTTCTTGCCAGTTTCAAAGCGGTTTCCACGCCATTGGTACCGGTTGGTCCGACAAACTGAATCTTGTAATCCAACTTACGTGGTTTAAGGATGGTGTTTTGAAACGACTCAATAAAATCATGCTTTGCCATGGTTGCCTTATCCAACGCATTGCCCACGCCATTACGTTGAATATAATTAATCAATGCCTGATTAACTAACGGGTGGTTATGACCATAATTCAACGAACCCGCACCGCCGAAAAAGTCAATATAACGCTTGCCATCCACATCAACCATTGTGGCGCTGGTTGCCGTGTCAAAAATCGTTGGAAATGAGCGAATATAACCCCGTACATTCGACTCATACTGTTCAAATAATGCAATATCCATTGGTTTAATCCTTGTTTTATTCTTGTAAATTAATGCGTTGTTAGAGCAGACATATCCAGCTCCACTAAAGGTTCTGCTTCATGGCCCAATCCCAGATGCTGCGATGTTAAATAAGGCTTTATATGTACTTGTGCACCCAAATGCCTTGCCCATTTTGCAAATAACGCATTTGATGCCTTATTGGAAGGCGATATAGTGCACTGAACTGCTTTAATTTTCGCAAACCAATCACGTTGTTCGAACGATTCCAGCAAGGCTGATGCAAGTCCCTTTCCTTGCATCGTTGCCGAAATCGCAATCTGCCACACGAACAACACATTCGGCTGACTCGGCAAACGGTAAGCCGTAACAAAACCGACAACCTCATCGCCAAATTCGGCTACAGCGCAAGTGTCTGCAAAGTGATCTGCAAGTAGGAAATAAAGATAGGTGGAATTCACATCCAGGGTTTTCGACTGGTTAACCAATCGTGCAATAGCCGCACCGTCATTAAGACTAGGGGGTCTGATATTGAGCTTCATAGCTTGTTGCGTTTTCACGTCATCTCCGCTGAAGATGGAACGCCAAAAAACGTCTCCTTTTTTCGTAATTTATTTAGATAACTAATCTTTTATGGACATCTTTCAAGATTTAAACCCGATAAAAATAACCATAAATATTTAACTTAACAGCATAAATACTAACATTATCTGACACATAAATCAAACTCAAGCAACGACACCCAACACCAAGACACTATAAAATCACACAAATTCAATTAGTAGACTAATCATATTTAACATCCTGTTTTGCCTTTAGCCACTTAATCCAACTCCACACTTATTGATCGTTTTACCGTGAATATTTTGTTTATATCTGCAAAATCGGCTAAAATCGCTGTCTATTTTTTCCAACCAGTCTGTCATAGGCCCCATGAATTTATTTGCGCTTGGTGTAAATCACGAAACAGCTCCTGTCGATATACGCGAAACCGTCGCTTTTTCGGCGGAGCGGGTATTCAACGCACTACAGGAACTTAAAGCCAAACAGTTGGTTGCCGAAAGCATTATTTTGTCTACCTGCAACCGCACGGAAATTTACTTCACGTTAAAAGACACCCAAGCTGAATCAGTATTGGACTGGTTGCATGAATTCTTTCAGTTATCAAATAATCAATTGCGCCCTTATTTATATTTGCACCAAAACCTTGAAGCCGTGCAACACATCATGCGCGTTGCCTGTGGTTTAAACTCACTGGTACTCGGTGAGCCGCAAATTCTGGGACAAATGAAAGACGCTTATAGTTATGCTCACAAAACAGACAGCGTACACCACACCTTAGAAAACCTTTTTCAACACGTATTTCGTACCGCTAAACAAGTGCGCACCGACACGGCAATCGGCTCTAGCCCTGTTTCAGTGGCGTTCGCTGCGGTATCTCTCGCCAAACAGTTTTTTGGTGACTTGTCTGAACAAACCGCCATTTTGTTGGGTGCCGGTGAAACCATTGTGTTAGTCGCGCGTCACCTGCATGAAAGCCATATCGGACGCATTATTATCGCCAACCGCACCTTTAGTCGCGCCCATACTTTGGCAGAAAGTTTAGGCGGTTATGCGATTGAACTGTCTGAACTTAATCAACACCTGCATGAAGCAGACATTGTGATTGCTTCCACCGGCAGCCCGACCACATTACTGCATAAAACAGAAGTCAAAGCGGC
>DIJW01000014.1 GCA_002421475.1 Thiomicrospira sp. UBA5634
GGTTCAGATTCCGGGTGGTTGATATTGCACGGAATCACCGCACGACCAGCGGCCACTTCATCACGCACAAACTCGGGGGTGATTAACTCTGGTAAGTTCGCGCCAAAGCTTTCGCCAGCTAATCGCGCTTCCCGTTCGGCATCCAGCACTTCCATGCGGCGTTGGTTTTCACGAATAGCGATAAACTCCATTTCCGGCGTAATAATCCCTTGGCGTGCATAATGCATTTGCGTCACGTTTTTACCGGCTTTTGCGCGTAATGGTTTGCGTTTTAAACCTTGCTCGGCGGCTAATAATTCAGCGGGTACATCGGTTTGGCGTTTATAACCGTTATCAACGGCTTGAATTTCACGACCTTGATATTCTTCCACATCGCCACGGGCTGCAATCCAGGCCTGGCGAATCGGCGTTAAACCTTGCGTTAGATCAATTTCAGCATTCGGATCTGTATAAGGGCCGGAGGTGTCATAAACGGTCAGGGTTTCGCCATTGGTCAGTTCAACTTCGCGCATCGGTACGCGGATGTCTTTATGCAGCACACCGTTTATATAGACTTTTTTTGATGCCGGAAATGGGTTGCGCGTGATTTCGCTGTGTTCGGCCGTGTATTTGATATTGTGTGTCATGTTTTTCTCCAAATAATTTTGGGGCAGAAAAACAGCGTGAAAAGTCGGTTTGGGACGTTTGAAAACAGGCAAGGAGGGTTTGATTTGCGACCACCAGGCCTGGTATTTCAAACGCAGGCACCGGAGGCATTCAGAAACGGCGAGAAAGCTGAAAAACACACGCCGATTAAGATGATTCTCTTCCCTACGCTGGTTCTAACCAGTTCAAGTTCAGCGGGTTCGGTCGGATGACCATCTCAGCGTTTTTGAAACAAACGCACCCCGAGAGATGCCGAGCAGATTAAACAAGCGCGATCGGTTTGTCAAGACAGTTGCGGTTTTGACTGCGGCTATTAACGATAAACGTTAACGCAGATATTTGAGCAGGGTTTGATATAGCAGTTCGATATTAATTGGTTTGTTTAAATGGGCATTCATGCCGACTGCAAGGGTTTTATCGAGGTCATCTTGCATTGCATTGGCGGTGACAGCAATAATCGGAATAGTCGTGTTATGTTGGCGAATAATTCGGCTGGCTTCAATGCCGTCCAACACCGGCATTTGAATATCCATCAGAATCAGGCGGTAACTTTTTTCTGCAGCCTTCTCGAGAGCCTCCTGACCATTATTGGCAACATCAACCTGTAATCCGGTTGTTTTGAGCAGGTTAAGGATGACTTCTTGATTAATCACATTGTCTTCAACCACTAAAATCGGCTGGCCGCTAAAGGGTTGCAAAGCTTGTTTGAGTTCAATCAGTTTATCAATCGGTTTTTTCGGGATGGTTTGACGTGCAGTCAGTTCAATATCAAATACAAATTGACTGCCTTGAGCCAACTCACTATGAATCTGCAGTTGGCCGCCCATCAATTCGATCAACTGTTTGCTAATCACCAAGCCTAAACCTGTGCCACCATGCTGTCGGGTTGAACTCATATCAACTTGATAAAACGATTGGAATAAGTTTTTTTGTTGTTCGGCGGATAAACCAATGCCGCTATCGGTCACGTTAAACTCAATCCGTCCATTAGGCAGCTTGTGGATATTTAGGCTGACTTCACCTGACTGAGTAAACTTTATGGCATTACTTAACAAATTGGTCAAGACTTGGTTTAAACGTAAACTGTCGCCAAAAAAGTCGCGCCCAACTTTATCCACATCATAATTCACCTTAAACTGCAGGTTTTTGTTTTTTGCCGCCAGATCGAGGATATTTACTACCCCGTCAATCACTTTGGAGAGATCCAGCTCGGCGTGTTCGATGGCCATTTTGCCGGCTTCAATTTTAGAAAAATCCAAA
The DNA here is from genome assembly GCA_002421475.1 of Thiomicrospira sp. UBA5634. GTDB lineage: Bacteria > Pseudomonadota > Gammaproteobacteria > Thiomicrospirales > Thiomicrospiraceae > Thiomicrospira. The sequence goes on from DIJW01000014.1 coordinate 1,906, forward strand.
ATGTCATTAATAATGCCAAGTAATGATTGTGCTGAGCGGTCGATTTTTTGTAAATAATTGAGTTGTTCGGCTGACGGGTTCGACTGTAAAGCAAGGTGAGTCATGCCGATAATGCCATTCATCGGGGTGCGAATTTCATGTGACATATTGGCTAAAAATTGCGATTTTGCGCGACTGGCGGATTCAGCCTGCACTTTGGCTTTCACCAGTGAGAGGGTTTGTTGTTGAAGCATCAGGTTTGTTTGTTGCAACGCTTGGGTTTGTTTTTTGACTTCGGCTTCCAGTAAGGCCGTTTGGGCTAACTGATTGTTATAAGCATTGTTTTTTAACTGATTAATTAGATCAGCTAAACCAACTGAAATAAGCAAAAATTGAATCGCCGAGCCGACTTGTAGACCGTATTGTGAAATCAGATTCACCGGCACAATATTCATTAAATGCAGAATATAGTAGATGCCGGCCAGTACGATAAATAGCCAAGATAAGCTAAATAATCGCGCTTCCCGATAACCTTTGTAACTCAGGTAAAACGCGACTAATAAAGTGGTACTGAGTGTGATAACAATTAATGGGAATAAATATAACCAGGTGATCACATACCAATTAAGCAGGGTTGGAATGAGTGCCAACAGCGTCAATATCGCCAACCAGTACATTAAACGGTAAAGTTTCGGTGCGCGTTGTTTTATCTGTAAATAGGCGTTACTAAATGTCACGATGCCGACAATAGTGCCAACAACAGTCAAACCCATCATCATATTGCCAAACACCGGCGAATTCGGCCATAACACCGCATACGACCAGCCGGTAATGGTGAAAACTAAAATTAAAAAACTGCCTAAAAACAGACTGTAGTCGAGGAAAAGTTGTTCGCGGGTAAAGAAATAAAGCAATAAGTGATAGAGGAAAATAATCAGTAACGCACCAAAGTAAAACGCATGAAAGATGTCATCCTTTGAACTGAAATCTTTAAAGGCATGCGGTTGCCATAAAAGCATCGGTAAAGGTTCAAACAAACCATCGTGGGTGTCCGCGCGAATATATAAATCAAGTTGTTGCTGCGGCGAAAAGTCGAGAGGAATAACAAAGTCTTTGGTATTAAGCGGTCTACTGTCAAAAGGTTGCAAGTCACCGGTATGAACCGTTTGAATGAGCTGTTGGCTGTTGGCATCAACGAGGTAAAAATCTAAATAATCTTGCAGTGCAAACGCGACTTGAAATAAACGCTGTTGAGGTTGATCGGTGGGGTTGTGCAGTTGAAATTTGAACCAGTAAACGGAGGAAGAAAAACTAAAATTGGGCGCGTCGCTCTTGATGGATTGCCAGTTTAGATCAGGTTGGTTGATCAGATCGGGAAACGTCAGGGAGCGATTGTGATCTTCAAATAGCAGGCCTTGTTGCGCAACCGCAAACTTATCGGGTTTGTCCTCAATGCTCAGCGGCGCAGCATGTAATGCAAAGCTCATTAAGCTTAAGATTAAAAACCAGCGCATTTGCATAAGTAAGTGTTCCGTGACGAGTGGATATAATCATACTCTTATTTTGTTTACGAAAAAACCAACAAAGGGTTAAAAATAACTAAGCGCAAATAAGATATTTATAACGCAAAGCGTAGGGTTTGGCTGATCAGTTGATTTCAATCAATAAATGTCAAAAAAACTTCGGTGAGTCGCACCAGGCCTGGTGCTTGGTGACTATGACTTTGCTAACGCGAACACAATCTCGCCGACCATTTTGCGTTTTTCCGCCGGCAGGCTCATAAAGGTTTCGACGACTTGGCGCTCTTGCGGGGTCATATTCGCATCCCAGCGTTTGCGCTGTTGTTGCACCGAGCCGGATAACTTTTCACCAAACCGCAACCAATGCGGGTCAACATTCAGCCACTCGGCGAGGACTTGAAGGCGGTCTTGGGTAGGTACAGCTTCGCCATGTAACCAGCGGCGTGCTGCTTGGAAAGAAATAGATTTGCCCCAGTATCGCTGATTAAACTCGCGCTCAATCACAATCGGGCGTAATTCATAGCCATTGTTAAGCATGGCTTCCTGTAGGCGTTGACTAAACATTTGGGCTTCATTCATGTAACAGAAAGTTAAATGAAACTGCACAAGTGAATTAACTAGTGGTTAACTAAATTAAACAAACTAGTTAATATTTGCTAAACTTCGGGTTCAGTTTTTAATCGGAAGTTTACTGAGTGACCAAGCAAGTCGTATCAAAACAACGTGTTGCCGATCATGGTGAGGTGTTTACACATCCGCGTGAAGTGAACGCGATGCTGGATCTCGTCAAAACCGAAACACAGCGCATTGATTCACGTTTTTTAGAACCGGCGTGCGGCACTGGTAATTTTTTAGTGGAAATTCTGCACCGCAAATTAAACGTGGTTACGGAAGGTTATAAAAAATCGCAAATCGAATGGGAGCGTTATGCCGTCATAGCCGTTTCTAGCATCTATGGCATAGATATTTTGGCGGACAATGTTGAAGCTTGCCGAAGTCGCTTATATGCCTTATTTGATGAAAATTACTTCGAACAATTTAAAAATCGCACTAAAGCTGAATGCCGTGAAACGGTGCGTTTTTTACTCTCAAAAAATATTCTGCATGGCGATGCCTTGACCCTCAAAACGGTCACAGAGCCTGTTCAGCCAATCGTTTTTGCAGAATGGTCGGCGGTTAATGGCAGTTTAATCAAACGGCGTGATTTTGTGTTTGAGCATTTGGTTGATCAGGCCAGTTATCGTGATATGCCGTTGTTTTCGGACCTAGACGAAGAAGCCTATATCCCCGAACCCATTCGTGAATATCCCCTGACCCATTTTTTGGAGTTAGCGAATGCAGAATAATTACAACCCCGATGTGCTGACCTGTTTGGCAAACCTCTCAAACGATGAGGTTTTTACGCCGCCGGAATTAGTCAACCAAATGCTAGATATGCTTCCAAGGGAAATTTGGTCGAACAAAGAGGCTAAGTTTTTAGACCCGGTGACCAAATCCGGTGTTTTTTTGCGTGAAATTGCGAAACGGCTAGCCGCAGGTCTGCAAGATCAAATTCCAGATTTGCAAGAACGCATTAATCATATTTTTACCCAACAAATATATGGCATCGCAATTACCGAACTTACCAGTTTGTTAGCCCGACGCAGTGTGTATTGCGCCAAAAAAGCCAATAGCCCAGCCTCGATTTGCACCTCTTTTGATAATCCACAAGGTCTGATTCGTTATCGTCGCATTCAACACACTTGGGTAAATGGCAAATGCCAATACTGCGGCGCCAGCGAAGTGGTCTATGCTCGTGAGGACGCCTTAGAAACCCATGCGTATGAATTTATTCACACCGATGACCCAGCCGATTTATTTGGAAAAGATATGAAATNNCCGCCATATCAATTAAGTGATGGTGGGCATGGAACTAGTGCAAGACCTATCTATCATGAGTTTGTAATTCAAGCGAAAAAATTAAATCCATCGTATTTAATCATGATAATCCCCGCGCGTTGGTTTGCGGGAGGAAAGGGTTTAGATCAATTTAGAAATGACATGTTAAATGACCAACACGTAAAAGAATTGGTCGATTATTTTGACTCCACGATATGTTTTCCAGGCGTTGATATTTCTGGAGGTGTTTGTTATTTCCTTTGGGATAGTAAGCATCAAAGCAGTTGCACGGTTAAATCTGTCTCCAAAGAAAGAGTAAGTGTTATGCAACGTCATCTTTTAGAACCAGGTTCATCCACTTTTTTAAGATTTAATGAGTCAATACCAATTATTAGAAAAATAAGATCAAAAAATGAGGGGTGTTTTTCATCAATCGTCAGCTCAAGAAAACCTTTTGGTTTTGGTACACAAGTTCCTAGTATTAAATTAAAGAATTCTGGTGGGCTAGTAAAAATATACGCTTACCCAAATGATGGCTTTGTCAGTAAAACAGAAATATCTAGGGGAGCCGAACACTTAAATAAATACAAGGTGTTGGTATCGAAAGCTTATGGTGAGCGTGGTTCATTTCCATATTTAGTAATAGCAAAACCATTTCTTGGTGAGCCTAATAGTTGCTGCTCTGAAACGTATTTGCTTGTTGGCTCGCTAAATTCAAAGCAGGAGGCAGAGAATGTAATTTCTTACATGAAAACTAGATTTTTTCGTTTTCTTGTACTTCAGATTAAAAATACACAAGATGCCACAAGTAAGGTTTACGAGCTTGTGCCACTGCAAGACTTCACCCAATCCTGGACCGATGAAAAACTTTATGCCAAATACGGTTTAACGCCGGATGAAATCGCTTTTATTGAGTCGATGATTCGACCGATGGAGTTAAACGATGAGTGAGTTTTTTCCGGCGCTGAACCCACCGCGTATTTATGCCTATTCGGACACGCGATTTAAAGACTGCTTAAAAGTCGGCTATACCACCAAAAGTGCGGCTGAGCGGGTGGCGGAACAATATCCTGTAAAACTACCCGACCAATCCTATACGATTGAACTTGATGAAATTGCCGTGCGTGATGATGGCAGTTTTTTTACCGATCATGATGTACATCGTACGTTAATCAAACGCGGCATTGAGCGGTTAGAGGGCGAATGGTTTAGTTGTCATTTAGATGACGTAAAAGTTGCGATTTACGAGGTGAGAACCGGTAAAAGCACGGAAAGTCAGCGCACCTTAAATTTTGGTTTACGCCCCGAACAACGAGAGGCCATCGACAAGGCAAAAACCTATTTTGATAGTTACCGCAGTGAAAACCCAGACAAAACTCCGCATTTTCTATGGAATGCCAAAATGCGGTTCGGTAAAACCTTTGCCACTTATCAATTAGCGAAAAAAATGGGTTGGAAACGCCTTCTTATTTTGACATTTAAGCCGGCAGTACAAAATGCTTGGTTTGAAGACTTGCAAAGTCATGTGGATTTTAGCGGTTGGGAATTTATCGCCCGCGATGGTTTAAGCTTCGAAGAAGCGGATAGCGCCAAACCTATCGTCTGTTTTGGCTCGTTTCAAGATTATTTAGGAAAAAACCCGGCGGGTGGCATTAAGGCAAAAAACGAATGGGTACACACAACGAATTGGGATTGTGTGATATTTGATGAATATCATTATGGTGCTTGGAGAGAAAACGCGAAAGACTTATTTGAGGCTGAAGATAAACGCGAAGCCGGTGAGGCATTTGACTATTTTGATGAAGGCAATATGCCTATTACCACATCGCATTACTTGTATCTGTCCGGCACACCGTTCCGAGCGATTTCATCAGGTGAGTTTATTGAGGAGCAGATTTTTAACTGGACCTATTCGGATGAACAAAAAGCCAAGTACGACTGGTCGAAAAAACAACCAGGCCTGGTCAATCCTTACGCAGCCTTGCCCCGTATGGTGATGTTAACTTATCAATTACCTGATGCGATTCGTGAAGTCGCAATGAAAGGTGAGTTTAATGAGTTTGATTTAAACGAATTTTTTAAAGCCGAGGGTGAGGGTGATTTAGCGCGTTTTAAATACGAGAATGAAGTGCAAAACTGGTTGAATTTGATTCGTGGTGCATTTGCCGAAACGACAGTGGATAATCT
>DIJW01000105.1:0-5917 GCA_002421475.1 Thiomicrospira sp. UBA5634
TTGCTTGCAAAAATATCTGCATATAAAGAAGAAGAGGCGAGAATCAAAGCAGTAACCGAAGCAATAATTGAGCAAGACAGATTGTCCAAGGAATTTGGAGACCGTGAGCTTGAATCCCTAATTGAATTACAAGATGAACAAGCAAGGTTTGAAGAATCTATTGATTCATTTGTTGATTCATTAAAAAGAGCCATAGACCCATCAATTGAGCTTGCCGACAAACTTGGAAAACTTCAGTCTGCATTATCTTTAGGATTTATTGATGAAGAAGAGTATGAAGTTTTTTCTGCATATCTTGAAAAAATGTCTGAAAAAATAGAAAAAGAAACAGACTTTATGAAAAGCATTGCAGAAGAAGCCGCCAAGTCGATACAGAGAGCATTTGCAGACTTTTTGTTTGACCCATTTCAAGGCGGGTTAAAAGGTATGCTGCAAGGCTTTATTACCGTACTACGCAGAATGGCAGCAGAGGCACTTGCTAGTCAGATATTTACTATGCTTGGCAAACAATTTGGCGGTGGGGGCGGTTTCCTTGGCGCAGTTTTCAGCGCATTTGGCGGCGGTCGTGCATCTGGCGGTGATGTTATGTCCGGCAGGTCTTATCTTGTCGGTGAAAACGGCCCTGAAATGTTTATCCCTCGCACTGCTGGAACTATCGCACCCAATAGCCAGCTCACTCAATCTGCGCCACAAGTCAATGTCAGAAACATCAACGTGCTAGACCCATCACTTGTTGGCGATTATCTCGCTACTGATAGCGGAGAACAGCTTATAATGAACGTATTGCAACGCAACCGCCGTGCATTGGCTTTTTAAGGACTAAAGATGCCATCAATTACAGGAACCGTTACAAACGCAAATGGTGAATTAGCCACGTTTAATATACTAGACACTATCCGGCAATTTGCTGGTGGCTTTGGAGCTATCGGCACGATTGTTTACACAGGAACTGGCAACGGCACTGTGTCGAACATTACATCAACCGCAAATGCCCCTACAGAAACATGGACATTAACTTGCATATCAGAAAGCTCTGATGGCGGCGTGTTTTCAGTTGAAGGTTCTGTATCTGGCGTTTATTCAGAAGATGCAACAGTTGGTGTGCCTTATAACAACGGAACAATCAGCTTTACGATTAACGATGGTGCTATAGACTTTCAAAATGGCGACACAATCGAGATACCTGTCACCGAAGGCATAATGAGCCAGCAAGGAATCGAGTGGGAGATTTTGCGCTGGAACTCTAGCCCACTTGATGATGGTGGCGCGAACTTTCAGCAGTTAATTATGAAGGGCAAAGGATTTACATCTGACGAAGAAATTTACGTTGGAATGTATCTTTATCAATCAGTTGCAAATGATTATTACAATATAGCTGTTGCCACTATGCGCGGCTATTTATCAACCGCATCCTTTAATGGTCAACCAGGCATTTCACCAATTTGCACTGCTTGCGGCCATAACATAACAATTACTTACTGGCTGTCTATTAACCCACAAAGAGTAAATTGTGTAATGAAAGTCGGTACTCCAGTTTATGAGTATTTCACAGTTGGCAAATTTTTTCCTTACGCATTCCCAAGTCAATATCCACAACCATTAATGGTTGGTGCTACACTGGCAGGAACTCCAGCCACAAGATATAGCAGCACAGCTTCAACGCATACATGGGGCATTAAAGGCAATCTTAGTCAGTTTAGAACCTTCTTAAACAGTGGAACATGGAATCAATCTTACTGCTTCCCTTATTCTGTCGCCAGTGACGAAGCCATGCTGTATAACGCTATGCGACCTGCTGGCACTAGCACGGCAAATTACACCTATCCGATTCTGCCAATTGAAATCTATACACTTTCGCCGACAAACATTTATGGTCGGCTTGACGGATTGTATTGGATAACCGGATTTGACAATGTGACAGAAAATACCGTGACCGTTGATGGCAAAAACTTTGTTGTTTTCCAAGATATATTCCGCACCGGATTTGGTGACTACTTTGCTATGGAGTTGGACTAATGGCTTACGCTACAGGAATTGCTAACAATGCTGGTGAAATTGTTGCGGCAATAAAAGCTCGTGCGGTTTCTGGTGGGTGGAGCGAATCTGGAACTACATTGGTAAAAGGGGATATTTATACGCAACTTGATGTTACAGGTAGCGATATTTTTATTCGTTCTGGACTTGGTGGAGTTGGATTGAATCAAACGGCACGCTCAAATAGAATTATCGGCGGCACATGGAGTACGGCTACTGGCAGTCAATTAAGCTACCCATGCACCTACCATGTATTTGTTCATTCTGACCCTGACAATGTGGTTTGTTTTGTAAATTACAACGTCAATTGGTGGCAATGGTTAATGTTTGGCAAAGCGTTAAATTTGGGGGTTGATGGAACTTGTAATTATCAAGCAGGTTCATTTCCTGCCGGAGTAAGTTTAACTGGTGCAAATAATGTAGTTTATTGGAGTTCTGTAAGTGAAGGCGTAACTGGCACTAATGCTCCTAATTATTATGGAGTACCATTCCCACTTTGGCCGAACTTTGGGGCAAATGCAGGAGAAAGCGCAACTGGAGATTCAATAAATCTTGAGGAAACGACATGGTTAGAAAACAGACAGCCAGCAACACTGCAAGCAGTAAATATCAGAAGATATGCAAAAACATTTCTAAATCTTTTGCCAAACGCATGGAATGGTGAAACAACCCTTGTTAGATGTTTTGTAAAATATATCAGAAGCACTGGTGTTTATTCTTATGGAGCAGAGCTGCCGCATATTAGATTAACAAGAAACAATAATTATAATGATGGCGACACCATTACTTTGGGAAGCGATGAATGGATGATTTTCCCTGGTCTTAGAAAAAACACAGCCTCACCTAATGCTAGCATTTCAAATCCACAGCATTCCGGCACCATCGCAATTGCCGTTAGGAAAACTACCTAATGGCTGTATTGGCTGGAGGTTTAATTTACGGCGGCAACGATGCGCCTGTAAACTTTAATCCATATCTTTCGCCTGATTTTCAAAACATAATCACAACAGAATATCCTTATGGAGTTTCTGCATCTGATTATTATTATTCAAGCGTTGCCAGAATAACCGAAATCGAGGTTGATGAAAGAGCAATAACAGGAAAAATTCAGGGCATATTTTTTGACGATTATTACTACCGCATCCACACTAAGCCACAGTCTATTGTTTTGGGTAATTTGGTCTCTGCAAAAACGGAAACAGTAAAGGTTTGGAATAGCTACTTAGAGCCAAAAGTATTAAATAACATTTCAGGGCTTGCAGACGGGGTTACAGTAACAAGCCCTGAGCCAGAGCCTTCATACTTTGCTGCAACCGAAGAGCGTGATTATCAATTTAATATAGATAAAAACGGCAATGCCGTGATTGATATAGTTGCAGTATTTAACTTTGTAAATGCAAATGACCCTACTGTTTCAATCACTGGCAGGCGATTAGTCATTATGCCGTTCAAGCCGATGAACAATATGCAAGAGCGCATTGAGTGGCTTACAGACATTATTCAATCGTTTGATGGTGAGCAACGTCTTGCATTAAGAATGGCTGGCAGGCAAGAGTTTGAATATCGCTATTATCTGAATGAGCAAGACTTCAGCAAAATTAAATCTATTGCTTATCAATGGGGCTTTAGAATTTTTGCAATTCCGGTATGGCATGAGGAAACAAAAAACATCGGCACAGTATCGCTAAATGCCACTGAAATCTTATTTGACACAAGTTATGCAGACTATCGTTCTGATTCACTGATTGCCGTTATCGGGCAAGATAATGACATTGAAGCGGTAGAAATTGACCAAGTGCTATCGGACAGAGTAACCTTAAAGTTACCATTCCCACGAACAATGAGTAATGTAACGGTTGCGCCAATGCGCTTTGCTCGCTCGCTTAACGGCATTGATTTTGACCGTCAAGCACCTAACCATACTTTTTCGTCAACAACTTTTACTGTCACGGATAATGTAGATTTATCTGCATCTGGCAGTTTTACGCAATATAAATCTTTAGATGTGTTGCATAACTGCATCGTCTTAATTACTCCAGTTACAGAGCGCATGATTCGTGCTGTTGATGTATTTGACAACGGCAGCGGACAAATTGATGTTGACGTTCAAAATGATTATATAAGCCGAACTTTTACGATGACGTTTGTTTCCTACAATAAACAAGAGCTATGGCAAAACCGTCAATTCTTGCACCGCATGAAAGGCAAGCGCGGCACGTTCTGGAGGCCGACATTTAACAAGGATATGATTCTTGTCAGCACCATTGGGCCAAGCTCCACATCTATAACTATTGAGCCAATCGGTTATCCGCTTTACTATACCANNTGAAATCTGGCACAAGGTATTACAATGAAATCACAAGCGGAGCATCCGTTGGGAACACAGAAGTATTGCAACTTGCGTCTGTGTTTGGCGTGACTATCCAGCCAGCGGATGTTAAGAGAATATCTTTCATGCACAAAGTAAGACTTGATTCTGATTCTGTTGATATTTTGCATCTTGATAACGGCATTTGCCATACCGCAATTCAAGTTAGAGAGGTTCCTGCGTGAGTTATCTTTCAGTAGAAAATTCAGTCAATCAAGGCGCACCTATTGAGCTTTATGAGTTTATCCGTGGCACGTCTGCATGGCGATATGCCTCATGCTCTAATGCTGTTACTTACAACGCTAGAACTTATGAGCCTTTGCCTATCATTAGAGACAGAATCAAGCAAGGAACAGACGCATTCAAAAATGATATTAAACTGACATTTCCTAGAGACAATGAATTTGCTGCACAATATATTACTTTTGCGCCAGATGATGTAACTACAGTCAATATCTATCGAGGTCATGCTGGTGATAATAATTTTATTACTTACTGGAAAGGTAGAATTATTGGGGTAGAAATATCCGGTAATGAGGTAACAATTGATTGTGAATCTGTTTTCACTTCAATTAAAAGGCCAGGATTAAGGGCGGTGTTTGAATATACTTGCCGCCATGCTCTTTATGGTATTTCATGCCGTGCAGCACCATCAGCATTTGAAGTTTCAGGCACTATATCTAATATCTCTGGTAATGGATTAATTATTACTTCAACAGCAGCCGGAGCGTATACATCTGGCTATTTTACTGGCGGCATGGTTGGTCAATTGACAGGAGTTAGGCGGTTTATCACTAATCACACAGGGACTGATTTAACTTTGTCTCGACCTGTGCCTGAGTTTGAATTAAGCGGTAATATAAAAATATATCCTGGTTGCGACCACACAAAAGAAACCTGTAACGCAAAATTTAATAACCTTAATAATTTTGGTGGATTCCCCTGGATTCCCATCCGCAACCCATTTGACGGAAACTCAATTTTATAATGTGGAACTATATCATCGGATATGTGGTAACGCTTGTATTAGGTTACTTATTTGCGCCAAAGCCACAAAATGCAAAGCCAGCAGGATTGTCTGACGTTCAAGCTGCTACTGCTGAAGTTGGTAGAGAAATCCCTGTGTTGTTTGGCACAAGAGATTTGGAAGGGCCAAATGTAGTATGGTATGGTCATCTAAAAACCAAAGCAATCAAAGTCAAGGGTGGCAAAAAATGATTGTAGTTACAATCGAACATTTAAGGAAATTGAGATACTGCTCAAGAGGTGTCCGCAAGTTTTTTGAAAAGTATGAATTAGATTATTCAAAATTTTTGCAAGAAGGCATTACAGAAAAAGAGCTAGTTAAAACTAACGATGCAATGGCTTTTGCCGCTATTGAAGAGGCTAAAAAATGAGCAGTGGAAGTCAAGAGGTTGTTGTCGGTTATAAATACTATCTCGGCGCACACATGGTTTTTTGTCATGGGCCTATAGACGCAGTTACTAAGATATGGGTTGATAACCGTGAGGCATG
>DIJW01000105.1:5945-6239 GCA_002421475.1 Thiomicrospira sp. UBA5634
TGGATTATTCGGCGGGCAAAAGCGTGAAGGCGGCGTGCAAGGGAATATAGATGTAGCAATGGGCGCAGCAAGCCAAGGGCGCAATGATTATCTTCAAGCAAGGCTAGGCACTGATATTCCTGCGTTTCGTGGCGTTATGGCCTTTATTTTGCGTCAAGTATATATTGGTAATAATCCATATTTGAAACAATGGAAAATTAGAGCAAGACGTATTCAAAACCTTACCTCTGGTCTTGCTCAATGGTACACAGCAAAAGCCGCCATTGGTGACAATATGAATCCAGCTCACATTAT
>DIJW01000125.1 GCA_002421475.1 Thiomicrospira sp. UBA5634
TGATCTTAAGTGCTTGTTGTCACCTAGTATTGCTTGTGATCAATTTAAAAAGCTGATATAAAACTCCGTCAAGTTTAAAAGCCGAGTTCCAACTCGCCTTTTCGACTTGGACAACAATAATAAAAATATTGGAGAGTTTTAATGGAACAGGCACAAACCTTTATCGAAGATTATCCTTCTTATGTTCCTGAAGAAGGTGAAGAATACATGAGCCCGCGCATGAAAGAGCACTTTCGTAATAAGTTGCTGGCGTGGAAAAAACAGCTAATGGATGAAGCGCAAATGACCGTTTCTCACCTGCGCACTGACTCTTCAACACCTGCTGATCCTAATGATCGTGCAACGCAGGAAGAGGAATTTGCATTGGAACTTCGCACACGTGACCGCGAACGTAAATTGATCGCTAAAATTGATCAATCGCTAAAAGATATTGAAAAAGGCGACTACGGTTACTGTCAAATTAGCGGTGAAGAAATTGGTTTAGCACGGATGGAAGCACGTCCAACCGCAACCTTAACGGTTGAGATGAAACGTCAGCAAGAAATTCGTGAAAAACAAGGTGTTGCCTAAGCCATTATGGCTTATGTTGGCCGTTTTGCCCCGTCCCCATCGGGACCGCTTCATTTTGGTTCGCTGATTGCCGCGACGGCAAGTTATTTAGACGCACGCCATCGACATGGCCAATGGTTAGTGCGCATTGACGATATAGACCGTCCTCGGGTAGTCAGCGGTGCCAGCCAACAGATTCTGCAAACACTTGAGGCCTATGGGTTTCAGTGGGATGGTGAGGTTGTTTATCAATCTCAACGCCTATCTTTATACCAAGATGCAATCAGCCAGCTCATTCAACAAAAGCAGGCTTTTTTTTGCGATTGTTCTCGTAAACAAATTTTCCAACGCCACCCTCAAGGTTTATACCAAGGTTTTTGCCGTACGCGCCAACTGCGTGATGATGCCAACCATGCCTTACGTTTTGCCGTGCCGCATCATAGTTTGCATTACCAAGACCTGATTCAAGGCAATGTAATTATTGACCCACAAACAGAACTCGGCGATTTTGTCATTCGTCGCGCCGATGGCGTCATGGGTTATCACCTTGTGTGTGCAGTAGATGATCTGGCGCAAGGTATAACTCATGTCATTCGCGGTTGCGATTTATTGGTGAGCGGCTTTGCGCAGCGTTTAATTAGCCAAGCATTAGCTGGTCGAGAACTCATCTATGGTCATCATCCGCTGGCAATGAGCCGCGAACATATTAAGTTGAGTAAATCCGCCGATAGCCCGCCAATTGACCCGTTGCAAGCCCCCGCTACTTTATGGCGTGCTTTAGCCTTTTTAAATCAACAACCGCCAATTGAATTGCAAAATGCCACCTTAAACGAGATTTGGCAGTGGGCTTTTCAACACTGGTCTTTGGCGGACATTCCGCAACGTGCGGATATTGAGGTGGCACCTTGAATCCTGCTAATCAAGCGATTATCGACTGGCTAAGTCAAGCGGATCATTACGGTCAAACAGTTAAACAAGTCGAAAAAATTGAAACCCATATTTCCACGGTTTTTCTGACCGGCGAATTTGCCTACAAGTTAAAAAAACGGGTTAATTTCGGTTTCCTGGACTTTACGCCTTTAGCATCCCGCAAAACCTATTGTGAAATGGAAGTCAGCCTTAATCGCCGCACCGCGCCACAACTGTATTTAGGTGTGATTGCGCTGTATCAACACCCCCAACACTATAATCAAATTAGTTTTGAGCCACAACCAGGCCTGGTGGTGGCTGATTATTTAGTCAAAATGCGCCAATTTGATCCACAAAATGTATTAAGTCGATATGTCCTTAAACAGGCTTTAACCGATCATCAAACCAATGATTTAGCCGAAGCGATTGCAGATTTACACCAACAAGCAGAGCCCATTAAGGCCGGGGATTTTTTAGGTTCACCGGCATGCGTCATTCAACCAATGCTGGATAACTTTCCGTCGCTATTGGCTTTATTAACTAGTCAACGACCATTGATCACTAACGCACAGCTGGATTTAACCGCGTTGCAAAACCGTCTGCGGCAACTGGAGAATTGGACACGCACCCAACACACCCTGCTGGCACCGATGATTGAACAACGCCAACAACAAGGCCATGTACGTGCTTGCCACGGTGATTTGCACCTCGACAACATTACTTTAATAAACAACAAACCCGTGTTGTTTGACGGCATCGAGTTTAACGATCAATTTCGCTGGATTGATACCTTGAGTGATTTGGCATTTTTATTGATTGATTTAGATTTTCGCCAACAACCAGGCCTGGCGGCGAAGATTTTAAATCGTTATTTACAGCTTAACGGCGATTACGCAGGCCTGGTGTTATTGCGTTTTTATCAAACCTATCGCGCATTGGTGCGAGCCAAAATTACCGGCTTACGTTATGAACAGTTGCCGCCTGAAAGCCTTGAGGCGCAAGACAGTTTAACTACAATGTTGGCTTATATTGATTTGGCTGAACACTATGCCTACTTACATCACACTCAGCCCACGCTTTACATCATGCAAGGCGTATCCGGCTCCGGCAAAAGTTATTATGCTGATCAAATTCACCGACAAACCGGCGCCATTGTGGTGGGTTCAGATCGCGAACGCAAACGCCTTTACGGTATTCATTCACAGCATCGCGTCACTGAAGCGGAAAAACGCCGACTCTATAGTACGGAGATGAATCAAGCCACCTATCAACGTTTGCTTGAGTCTTGTCAATCTGCTTTACAGGCTGGCTTAAGTGTCGTCGCCGATGCGACTTTTTTGCAGGCTAAAAGTCGGCAAAACTTTATTGCTTTAGCACAATCATTTGGTTTGCCCTACTTAGTTGTGTGTATTGAACCGGATGCAAAACAAGCGTCTGAACTGATTAAACAGCGCCATCAACGTAATGATGATCCGTCTGATGCGAATGTGGAAATTATGCAACGTCAATTAACTCAATTCGAAGCGCCCTCGACGGCCGAAAATCACATCTGTTTAACGATGCAAACCGCCTTACCCGATTTATCAACACTTCAGAAAAACATACCCCTGCCGATAACAAATGAATAAAAGGAGTTTTTTTATGCAGGCTTATGTATTGATAGTGCTAATGTTGCTCAGCGTTAATCTTCAGGCGCAAACTCAAATTGTCGAACCGTCTCAAGCCAAATTATTGGGGATCAAATTGATCGAAGCTGATATGGACGCGGTCAGAGTGCATATAAAAGATATTGGCGGTTTTAAACAAGATCGAGCTACCTTGAAACACAGCAATATGGATAAGTTTTTTGCCTACTCACATTTACGTGACAGTTATTATGTCGAATTTCAATATGATCCAAACGGCAAAGTAGTCGCCGCTAAACGGTTGTTTCGCCGTTCTGCGAAACATTTTAATAACGAATACCGCGACTTACAAACCGAAGATGTCGCTCGCCAATTAATCCAAGTTTACGGACAACCTCAACAGGTTATTCGAAAAAGCCGCGACGGTTTACATCGTTATGCATCTTATATCTGGCGAGATCAGGATATGACGATCACATTAGACCGCGTTGGCAGTGACACTATGGCGCCGATATTTTTGCGTTATGAGCTGCAAACGGATCGTTACGTAGCTAAAACCCCAGAGCCGGATGCCTTGGCAGCAGTGCAACGTTAATATTGTTATTAAGCAATATCCGTTTTAAGATAGTCACAGATGTTTAAGAGGAAAAAACCATGAATATCACTCACGCCGCCAGTCATCTTGCATATCAAGGCATTCAAACCGGCTTTAAAAACCTTGAATTAAACAGTCAAAAAATCGCCAGCCCCAACGTAGTTGATAAAGCTGAGCCGTTAGTGATGCATAAAATGGATGCTAATTTAGTACAGGTTTCAGCTAAAGCGCTCAAAACCAGTAATGAGATGCTCGGCACAATCATTGATATCATGGCGTAATACCGCGCCATTTCGACATGACAAACTTATAACAAAGCGACTAAACCAAATCCGCCTTAGGCTCACCAAACAGATAACCCTGCAAACTGTCTAACGGCAAGGCTTTAAGGTAGTTATAAACATTTTCATCCGCTACAAACTCCGCAACGGTTTGAATATTCAGTTTG
>DIJW01000100.1 GCA_002421475.1 Thiomicrospira sp. UBA5634
CCTTGATTGTCATCACTCATCGCAGCTCATTACTAAGTTTAGCCGACCGAATTATTGTTATCGACGCCGGTAAAATTGTTGCTGATGGCCCCAAAATTGAAGTTATGGAAGCTTTAAGACAGGGTCGAGTTGGAGGTGCAGGCTAATGAGCAAACCGTCTATTGAGCAAGCTGGATTTAATAAACTTGGACAAATCAGCAAAGCCGTCGGAAAACACAGTGAAGGCTTCTTGGATCGTCTTTTTGGTCGTTGGATAAATAATCCACCGAACAAAGATTGGGTCGTCGATGCGGAATGGGCTCGCATCCAACAAGAACCTATTCACGGTCGCGCATTACTTTATACGATGTTCATTACCTTATTGGGTTTGTTAGCTTGGTCCGCTTTCGCGCCACTCGATGAAGTAACACGCGGTGAAGGTCGNNCCCGTACAATCGCTTGACGGCGGCATTGTGCAACGAATTTTGGTAACTGAAGGACAAGTTGTTGATATTGGCGATGTGCTTATCAGTATTGACCAAACTCGTTTTGTTTCAAGTCTGCGTGAAAGCCGCGCTCAATATTATGCATGGAGTGCTGAAGTCTCACGCTTACAAGCTTTAACCAATAATTCACCTTTAACTTTCCCTGCTGAATTACAAAATGATGCACCCAACATTATCGAGCGTGAATCGCGACTATATGACGCAAACATAGAAGAATTAAACGAACAAATTGGTATCTACACCAATCAACTCAAACAACGTCAACAAGACTTAAATGAAGCCACCGCAGCTCGCGAACAACACAAAACCACACTTGAACTAAACACCCGTGAACTTGAGTTTACACGCCCATTATTAGCTTCTGGCGCCGTCTCGGATATCGAAATTCTACGTCTGGAGCGAAGTGTTGCAATTGAACAAGGTGAACTTAATCGTGCAGAAGTGAGCATTCAACGCAGCCTTGCAGCTATTGAGGAAGCGCGCAATAAAATCCGTGAAGTTGAACTCAACGCGATGAATCGTTGGCGAAATCAACTCGCTGAAACCAGCGCCCGACTCAATGCTTTGATTGAAGCAGAAGCCGGCTTAGTTGATAAAGTGAAACAAGCAGATATTGTTGCGCCGGTGCGTGGCACTGTGCAACGTTTACTGGTCAATACAGTGGGCGGCGTAGTAACCCCCGGCCGTGAAGTCGTAGAAATTATTCCTCTTGGTGATCGATTACTGATTGAAGCTAAAGTCAGCCCTAAAGATATTGCCTTTATTCGACCCGGCCAAGCAGCCATGATCAAACTCAGCGCTTATGACTTTGCTATCTATGGTGGTTTAGCGGGTGAAGTTGAACATATTAGCCCAGACACAATTATGGATGAAAAAGAAAAACAACCTTATTATCTCGTACGGGTTAAAACCGAGCAAACCCAACTTGGCCAGCAGTTAACCATTATTCCCGGCATGACAGCACAAGATGACATTATCACCGGTAAAAAAACGGTACTTGAATATATGCTGAAGCCCGTTTTAAGAGCCACATCACAGGCGATGACAGAACGATGAAACCTACAAGTGTCTTTTTAACTGAACCAGAGTTTATAAGTCCGCGTTGGTTAAAGGCCTTGCCACAGGCCTGTATCAAGTACTCTGCAGACTTGTTACCCAGTTTAACGACTGACCAAATAGTTTGGATCGTCACGGGTATAACAGACTGGCAAAAATTGACCCGCCATTACTCACAGCAAGGCTACAAGGTGATTACCTTAACGCGTCAAAGCAACCTAGATGAATTGCGCGATGCATTAATACATGGCGCTCGCGGCTATTTAGATGCCTTAAGCAGTACCCAAATCCTTCAGCAAGCCGAAACAGCAGTCTTTAATGGTGCAATGTGGTTACCGGCAACCCTAATTTCAAATCTAGTCGGCATTATTTCAACGGCAGTTGAAAACCAACGTCAACCGGCTGATTTATCCCTGCTGACAGAACGCGAACGAGAGGTTACTGAACTGGTAATTCAAGGTGAATCAAATAAAGAAGTTGCCAACCAGCTCAAGATTACTGATCGCACTGTTAAAGCACACCTGGCGTCGATATTTAAAAAACTCGATGTTCAGGATCGAATGCAGTTAATGCTTAAAGTTCGTGGCATAACGAAGGAGTAAATAATGTTTATTAAACGTGATGTCGACGGCGCAATTATCGCCATCAGCCAACAAGCATCAATAGAGTTTGTTGAACAAATTGCTGATGACAACCATGAATTACAAGAATTTTTAGACAAGATACAGCCACAAAATGACGTATCCAACTCTCTAAAAGACTCTGATGCTGACTTCATTCGTGTACTTGACGACTTGATAAACCTATTAACCGAAAAACGGATCATTCAATTTACTGATCTACCCCATCCTGCACAACAAAAGTTACTTGCGCGTGTTTCACTACGCCAATCAGTCAATAACTTGAACTTATTAAGTGAAGATGTCGACAACGAAACCATCCATCTCTAATAGCGAAGCATATTACAAACAATGGGCTTAGTTAATCCCCTGTCCGGTGACTCCATCTATACCTACTTCATTTAACAAATCCAACTCCTCCAAACTACTTACCCCTAATGCAATCACCTGCAAACCGATAGAGTGCGCCAAGGTACACAACCCTCGAACAAAATCGTAATTAGCCGAATGGGTTTTGAGATCTCGAATAAAAGCAGCATCAACCTTTAAGTAGTCCAACCCCAATGCCTGCAAATTAGAAATTTGTGCGAAACCGGCTCCCGCTTGATCCAGACCAATTTTGCATCCAAGCGGCTTTATTTGAGCACAAAACCCTCGAAACAGATTCAAATCCTCCAGTACGGTTCGTTCAGCGAACTCAAGACAAATACTTGCGCTTGTTGGCACGCTTTGCTTGAGCAAACTGACAATCTGCATACTGACATTTGGATCCCTTAAACTTTCAATTGAAATATTGATCGCTATGTCTGTCTGTTGCGAATTGTTTGCCAAGAGGTTTAATGCGTGTTTTAACATGGCCAAATCGAATTGCGCCATCATGCCTAAACGCCGCACCCAGGGAATAAAATAACCGGCTGAATGTAACTGCCCATCTAAATGTAAACGCATCATGGCTTCTTGGTGAATCATA
The DNA here is from genome assembly GCA_002421475.1 of Thiomicrospira sp. UBA5634. GTDB lineage: Bacteria > Pseudomonadota > Gammaproteobacteria > Thiomicrospirales > Thiomicrospiraceae > Thiomicrospira. The sequence goes on from DIJW01000100.1 coordinate 3,132, forward strand.
TTGTGTTTCATGTTCACCACCGGAAACAGTTGGCTACGTAACGAATTTTCAGCTAACGCGGCTGTTAATTTGTTTCGCCAATCATCACCGCCATACAAAATCGCCGCAGGTTGCTGAATCAAACTCAATTCTAAACAAGTAGTGTTTTGTAACTCCGCTTTCGCCAGTAAATCATCCAGTTTCATCATGATGCCAATGCGTTTATCCCCAGCCTGAAAATAACACCCGGCCATCGGCAAATTAACCGGCGTCTGCGCTGCGTAATTTGATGCTAAAGTACTTAATTCCGCCAATAAATCATTCGCCAGGCCTGCCAAATCAGTCACATCAGTAAACATTAATGCAAAATCTCGACCGTTCAAGCGGCCAAAAAAGTGTTCATTAAATTTATCGTTTTGCCTAACTACTAAACGCTCAAATTGAGTCGTTAGGTTTTTAATCAAACCATCGGTCACTTGATGACCTAACGTTTGATTTATCTCCGCTAAGTTAGCCACTCTGATCAATAAAATCGCGTGATGACTATCTTGATCATCTTCTGCCAGTTTAGCTTCCATTAAATTAGNNAAAGTAAAATGATCGCGATTGGCAAAGCCTGTTAAAGCATCATGCTGGTTTTTATATCGCAGCTCCTCTAACCGCTGCGTTTCTTTCTCCAACATTTGACGAATACGATCCGACAAGATATTCATTGCGCGAACAACACGACCAAACTCAAGGGTTTTGGGCTCGGTCGAAGTGATAAAACGTCGACCGCCGATAGCTTCAGCCTGTACTACCACATCATCCAACGGTCTAGTAATCACTTTCAACACATAAGTGCCAATCGCACCCAACACCAAAGTTACCGCTAAAAACCACATTAAAAACTGCAGGGTCGTATTCCATAATGATTCGTATGCCACACGTTCATCACTTTCAACATACAGCACCCCAAATTGATGCCAGCCTTGTTGAACTTGAGCGACACCCGGTTCAACCTTTAAATCAGTTAAACGCATAAACCAAGCCGGAATAACCGATGAATCCGTGCCGTTATATACCTTTTCAACAATTGGTTCTTCAAGCGGATTAATTAAGGCTATTCGGCGGTAATGTCCGGTATCAAATTGCGCCGCCACCAATAACTCAATCATCACAGGATCTTTTTCCATTTGCGACATCATTAAAGCCAACGAGTTCGCATTATCAATATTTTTCAACCTTAATTGCTGGGCATAATAATGGCTGGCGCTATAGGTGCTTATGCTAAAGCTTGTTACAAAAACCAACACCATCAGCAGACCAACCGCTATCCATAACTGTTTAATTAAAGACATCTGGTTGTCCTCCTTTAAACTCAAAACCATCTAAATTACTCATTGCAAATTAATCCCTTGCTGCTCAATTCGTTCAAGCACACTGCGCCAACGTGATAAACGTGCGGTTGGGCTTTGCGCCGCTTTTGCATTTCCTGCCCACAAACCTTGGCTATTAAAACTAAAGACCGGCGATAAATCGGTTCTTTCTGATGCCGGCATGACATCCGGCATTAAGCTATCCAAAATTAATGGCTCTGCGGTTGGTGTTGCATAATAACCCAACACCATATGCGCTTCTGTTAACGAACTGCGACTCCCTCCGATACGAGCACGAACATAAATTAAGCGTAATTTCTGATCATTTATTCCGCTTTGACGCAAACTGACATATTTAGCGATGGCATAATCTTCACAATCACCCAATCCCTTCCCAAGCGTTTCCAAAGGTGTCGCCCAATAATCCTCTTGATTCCACAGCTCATTATCTAATCTGTAGTTAAGATTGGCATGAAAAAATCGGTTTACTTGCGTGAGTTTTTCAAGCTCTTCTTCATCCTTCAGGGTGCGCAACAGTGACTCCCAATCCTTAGAAACAGCCAACCGCTCTGCGCCAAAACTTGATTCAACCAATTGATGAAACCGTGAAAAATCGACATTAATCTGTGCAATCGCAATCGAAAAGCCAAATAAACTCAACACGCAAGCCAACACAACACGGCGTGTTAACGAATATCGCCATTTAGTATGTGCAATGATTGGATCAAAAAGACAGCGCGCGTGTTTCAGAGCCAACTCCGGCTAATCGTTATGTCAAAAAATTGACGAGGAAATTAGTTTAGCAAATCTAACGATCATGATTGACACTCAATTAACGATTTAGCACTAATCAAACAAAACACCTAAATAAGACTAGGATTTTCGTTTAATCAAAACAATTTCATCGTTGATTTGTTAGCTTGAGCTTTGATTGTTAGAATGGTTGCTATTTTTCCGGTTGTCCTTAAGCACATATAGAATCACTCATGAGTAATGCACAAAAATCCCAACACACCCCGATGATTCAACAATATTTTGCGCTTAAAGCCGAACACCCAAATCGGCTAATGTTTTATCGCATGGGCGACTTTTACGAATTATTTTTTGATGATGCAATCAAAGCCGCGCGGTTGCTCGACATTACCCTGACTGCGCGCGGTCAATCCGCCGGTAAACCGATTCCGATGGCAGGTATTCCGCACCACAGTGCGGAAGGTTATTTAGCTAAGCTGGTAAAACTCGGCGAATCGGTCGCTATTTGTGAACAGGTTGGCGAAGTGCCGGAAAAAGGCCCGGTTGAGCGTAAAGTGGTACGTGTTCTCACGCCAGGCACACTCACTGATGACGCATTGCTTGAATCCAATCGCGAAAACCTATTATGCGCATGTCATCAAATCGAAGATCAGTTTTCACTGGTTTATCTAGATGTCGCCAGCGGACGTTTTGAAGGCACACAACTGCCATCTGCTGCTGCACTAGTCGATGAACTAAATCGTCTGCAACCGGCTGAGTGTTTAGTCGCCGAAGGGCTTGAACTGGCCGATTTACTCAGGGCTCGACCAGGCCTGGTGCTTTATGCGCCGTGGCATTTTGACAGCCAAACTGGTTATCGCCAAATGACCCAACAACTGGGCACGCAAGATTTAATCGCTTTTGGCTGCAATGACCAACCGGCCGTCATCAGCGCCGCCGGCGCGTTATTACATTATGCGCAAACCATGCTGCAAAACGATCTGAAACAATTACAAGGCTTTCACAGCTACCGCACCGAAGATGCGTTGATTTTAGATGCCATTAGTCGGCGTAACTTAGAACTCGACACCAACATCAGCGGCGGTCAACATAACACCCTACTCAGCCTGTTGGATGCCTGTGCCACCCCGATGGCCAGCCGCTTATTAAAACGCTGGCTGGCGCAACCGTTACGCAATCACGACCAAATCAACCAGCGTTTAGACGCAGTTGACACGCTCATAAACAGTTATCAAACCGATGACTTCAAACGTGCGCTTAAACCAATCGGGGATATTGAGCGTATTTTAAGTCGTGTGGCTTTGCTCAGTGCTCGCCCGCGTGATTTGCTGCAACTTGGACGTGCATTAAACCAGCTACCTGAGTTACACAGTCTATTAAACGCTCTTAACAATCCCGCACTGGATGC
>DIJW01000197.1 GCA_002421475.1 Thiomicrospira sp. UBA5634
AGTGGGCATTAACGGTAGCGGCAAAACGACATTTTTAAAGCTGCTAGTGGGGGATTTAGCGGCGCAAAGCGGGAAAATTATTCACAGCAAAGGTTTAAAAATTGGCTACTTTGCGCAACATCAAGTTGAGTCGTTGGATTTAACGCAAACTCCGGTTCAGGCGATGTTAAGTCGATTTAAAGAGTTGTCAGACCAACAAGCGCGCGATTTTTTGGGCGGTTTTGGCTTTAGTAATGATCAGGCGTTATCACCAATTGCCCAGTTTTCCGGTGGTGAAAAAGCACGTTTGTCGCTCGCAATTATTGTGTATCAAAAACCGAATTTAATTATTTTGGATGAGCCAACCAACCATTTAGATATGGATTCGCGTGATGCGTTGGATGAGGCATTGCAGAGTTTTGAAGGTGCATTGATTGTGGTGTCACATGATCGCCACCTGTTAGCCGGTATTGTGGATCAGTATTGGTGGGTACATGATGGACGTGTCACGTTATTTCACGGTGATTTGGATGCTTACCTCCAGCAGCGTCTGACATTGTTAAAACAGCAAAAGGTTGAACAACAAAGCATCAGGCCTGGTGAAATTGAACCTTCGCAAAACAAAAAAGAACTGCGCCAACAAAATGCTCAGTTACGTAAAAAAATTCAGGATGCTACGCGTGCACAGCGTAAACGGTTGACGATATTGGATGCTGAGTTGGAGAAAAACCAACAGAGGTTGGTCGAGATACATGCACGTTTAGCGCAAACTGAACTTTATGAAGTTGAACAGGCAGCGGAGTTAAAACAATTGTTGGCTGAGCAAACACAAGTTCAGCAAGTATTAGATGACGCGGAAATGGAGTGGTTGATGTTGCAGGAAGAAGTTGAAGCGATTGAGCAGTCGATGCAAATTGATTAGCCCCAAACTAACTGATTAAGTTTGAGACTAATAGCTAAATTAAGCTGGGTCCTTTTGGAAAGGAGAACCGTGTTTTAAACCAAGTTTTTTCAGAATAACAACCATTGGGCAGAAACGAGTCAAGCTTGAAAATACCAAGTTTGCGCCAACGAAAGCGGTTAATAATAACCATGCTTGTGATACCCAGTAACCTAATGCTAAGCTCAGTAAAACCATGCTGCCAGCAACTAGAAGAACAACTCTTTCAATTGTCATGCCTATTTCCTTGTTAAACCTAAAGTTAAAAGTGTGCGTTTTAAGCCGGCATCATTCTACATGAAAATGGGGGTTTAATGTGAAGATTATAAGTAAATGCTTATATTTAGACCACCAGGCCTGGTGGTGATCAAAATCAGATTTTACTTGTTGTTTTTACGTGTTTCTGTATAATTTTGGGACTATTTTGGTTGGACTTCTCGCTTTTGGTCGTCTCCCTTTTTGAATTTAATTGGATTTGAGAATTTTTATGCAAGTATCTGTTAAAAAACCTGAGCAAGGCCTTGAGCACTCAATTACGGTCACGTTTCCTTCTACTGATTTAGACAGTAAAGTTGAAAAACGTCTTGCTGAAATGCGTCGCACGGTAAAAATGGACGGTTTCCGTCCAGGCAAAGTACCAATGAATATGGTTAAAAAACGTTATTCAGCTCAAGTGCGTCAAGAGTTGTTGGGTGAGGTGATTCACTATGCATTTTTTGATGCGGTAGAGAAGGAAAGTTTGCAAGTTGCCGGTTATCCAGAGTTTGATGACGTGAAAGTTAACGATGCAGATATTACTTTTAACGCACGTTTTGAAGTCTATCCTGAAATTAAATTACCGGAATTTAGTGGTATTAAATTAGAAAAAATTACTTCAGAAGTCACCGATGCCGATGTTGAAAAAATGGTGACACGTTTGCGTGAACAACGCGCCGCATGGAAGCCAGCCGGTGCAACCAAAAAAGCAAATAAAGATGAACAAGTTATTATCGACTTTGTTGGTAAGTTAGATGGTGTTGAATTTGATGGTGGTAAAGCTGAGAACGTACCGTTAGTTTTAGGCAGTGGTCGTATGATTCCGGGCTTTGAAGACGGCATTATTGGTATGAAAAAAGGCGAAACTAAAACCATCGAAGTGACTTTCCCGGAAGATTACCATGCAGAAAATCTAAAAGGTAAGTTGGTAACGTTTGATATTACTGTTCACTCTGTACAAACTAAGCAGTTGCCAGAATTGGATGAAGAATTTATCAAGTCTTTCGGCATTGATGATGGTAAAGAAGAAACGTTACGCAAAGAAATTCGTGAAAACATGGAACGTGAGTTAAAACGCACGATTGAAAGCCGTAATCGTCAAGCTGCGTTTGATGCGTTAGAGCAGATCGTTGATGTGCAGATTCCTAAGTCATTAGTTGCTCAAGAAGCGCAAACGATGTTGGAGCAATACGTTCAGCGTATGGAACAGCAAGGTATGCCAAAAGGCCAAATGAAAGGTTTGACGGCGGATTTGTTTAGTGCAGAAGCTGAAAAACGCGTTAAGTTAGGCTTAGTGATTGGTGATGTGATTCGTGCTAATAACATTAAAGCGGCACAGGCTGACGTGGATGCATTTATTGCAGATCAAGCTTCAACCTATGAAGATCCTGAAGAGATTAAGCAGTGGTATGCACAACATCCGGATCGTTTAGCAGAAGTACATTCAATTTTGGTTGAAACTGCCGTAGCAAATAAAATTATGGCAGAAGCGAAAGTGAAAGAAGTTAAAAAAGCGTTTGATGAAGTTGTAAGTTCAGCCGCATAATCGGTTGGGTCTAATTTCAAAATCAGAACCCCATGATGGAGTTGTTCTACAATTTCTCATGGGGTTTAGTTTTTTTTAGCGATATAAAACGCTAATATACTGCTTATTGCAGGTTTTAATTAAGTTGAGGCTTTATATAAATGAATAACTCCGTCATCACTAATACATTGGTTCCAATGGTTGTTGAGCAAACCAGTCGTGGCGAACGTGCTTACGATATCTATTCACGTTTGTTAAAAGAGCGTGTAATTTTTTTGGTTGGGCCGGTTGAAGACCATATGGCAAATTTAATTGTGGCGCAGATGTTATTTTTAGAATCTGAAAATCCAGACAAAGATATTCATTTGTATATCAACTCACCTGGCGGGAGTGTAACAGCTGGCATGGCAATTTACGATACCATGCGTTTTATTAAACCGGATGTATCAACGATGTGTTTAGGGCAGGCGGCCAGTATGGGTTCATTCCTATTGGCAGCCGGGACTAAAGGTAAACGTTTTGCATTGCCAAATTCACGTGTGATGATTCACCAGCCTCTGGGTGGATTCCAAGGGCAAGCAAGTGATTTTGAAATTCATGCGCGTGAAATTTTATATATTAAAGATAAGCTTAACCGTGCCTTGGCGGAAAACACCGGTCAGCCGTTGGAAGTTATTGAACAAGGTACTGATCGTGATAACTTTATGAGCGCAGAACGCGCAAAAGAATATGGTTTGATTGATCAAGTATTAGTCAGCCGCTAAAAGTGAGAGTGAGCGATGAAAGATAAAATGTTGTATTGTTCGTTTTGTGGCAAAAGCCAAGATGAAGTTCGCAAGTTAATTGCAGGACCATCAGTCTATATTTGCGATGAGTGTGTTGATCTTTGTAATGATATTTTGCGTGAAGAGTTTGGCGCAGAAGCTGAAGCAACTTTTGATTTGGATCACTTGCCGACACCGCATGAAATTAGCCATATTTTAGATGATTACGTCATTGGTCAGGAACGTGCAAAAAAAGTTTTATCCGTGGCGGTTTATAACCATTACAAGCGCTTACAGAATGCCAATAACCAAGATGAGGTTGAATTAACTAAAAGTAATATTATGTTAATCGGGCCGACTGGTTCAGGTAAAACCTTGTTGGCACAAACGTTGGCGCGGTTATTGGACGTTCCATTCGCGATAGCTGATGCGACCACATTGACTGAAGCCGGTTATGTTGGTGAAGATGTTGAAAGTATCGTATTAAAGTTATTGCAACGTTGTGATAACGATACCCAGAAAGCTGAGCGCGGCATTATTTATATTGATGAAATTGATAAAATTTCCCGAAAGACCGATTCGCCCTCAATCACCCGTGATGTTTCGGGCGAAGGGGTGCAACAGGCCTTGCACAAAATAATCGAAGGTACGGTGGCAAATGTTCCCCCTAAGGGAGGGAGAAAACATCCCCAGCAAGATTTTCTCCAAGTTGATACNNTTATATTGATGAAATTGATAAAATTACGCGTAAGTCAGAGAACCCGTCAATCACTCGTGATGTGTCAGGCGAAGGTGTTCAGCAAGCGTTATTGAAATTGATTGAAGGCACGCATGCTGCGGTTCCGCCTCAAGGCGGGCGTAAGCATCCGAATCAAGAGATGATTCATGTCGACACATCAAAAATCCTGTTTATTGTGGGTGGTGCGTTTGAGGGCTTGGATAAAATTATTGAACAACGTACCGAAAAAAATGTCGGTATCGGTTTTTCAGCAGAAGTGAAGTCTGCAGATAAGGCTAAAACCTTAACCGAGAAGTTTCAAAATGTTGAGCCGGAAGATTTAATTAAATATGGTTTAATTCCTGAGTTTGTTGGTCGTTTACCGGTTATTGCGTCTTTAACCGAGTTAGATGAAAAAGCACTGATTCAGATTCTTACCGAACCTAAAAATGCCTTGGTTAAACAGTTCAAGAAAATGTTTGAATTGGAAGGGGCGGAGCTGGAGTTCCGCAAGGATGCTTTGAGCGAGATTGCAAATCTTGCGATTGCGCGTAAAACCGGTGCGCGTGGCTTGCGTTCAATTATGGAGCAGATATTCTTNNTTGGAGCAGATATTGTTAGATACAATGTATGACTTACCAAGTCTGCAAAATGTTGAAAAAGTTGTGGTGAATAAAGCCGTTGTTCAGGGTAAAAAGCCGCCTATGATGGTGTATCATGAACTTGCAAAGGCGGCGAGTGAATAATAAATTCGTTCTTTAGACTGAACGTGTTTGTCTCAAAAACCCAGCCTTGTCTGGGTTTTTTCTTCTAAAAGAGAGCATATGGACATAGAACAAATTGCGATGAAAATGAAAGTATTAATTATGCCGTTGCGCGACGTGGTCGTGTTTCCGGGTTCAGTAATGCCACTGTTTGTCGGGCGTGAAAAGTCAATTAACGCTGTTTACGAAGCACTTAAACGTGACCGGCAATTATTCCTTATTGCACAAAAAAGTCCTGAGTTGGACGATCCTAAGCGCGAAGACTTGTATTCAGTCGGCACATTAGCCAATATTTTGCAGACGTTAAAGCTCCCAGATGGCACGGTTAAGGTCCTAGTTGAAGGGGTGCAACGTTTTGAGTTACTGAATGTACATAGTGATGGGGAGTTTCTTGAGGCTGATATTGCAGCGCTAGATATGGATGCCGGGCCTGATAATGAGACGCGCGCTTTAAGTAGTTTGTTGCGTGAGCGTTTTATGCAGTTGGCTGATTTACGCAAAAAATTACCATCCGAGGTGCGTGATACTATTGAGAAAGCTCATGACGCCAATCGTTTGGTGGATTTGGTTGGTGCCAATATGAGTTTAGAGATTGAGCGCAAGCAGTCACTATTATCTTTGGTTTCGGTTAATGAACGCTTGGAGCGTTTGTTAGCGTATGTTGAAGAAGACATTGAGTTAATTGAGTCTGAAAAACGAATTACGATGCGGGTAAAAAATCAAATTGATCGCACGCAGCGCGAGTTTTATTTGAATGAAAAAATCAAGGCTATTCACAAAGAGTTACGCAGCGGTGAAGGCGGTGAGGGTGATGATTTATCAAAACTCGACGCACGCATTTTAGAGGCAGGCATGCCGCCGGCAGTGTTTGAAAAAGCTCAATCTGAGTTTAAAAAATTAAAGCAAATGCAAGCCCAGTCTGCGGAAGCGACGGTGGTGCGTAATTATTTAGATTGGTTATTAAATGTGCCATGGAAAAAACGTTCACGTGTTTCTAAAGATTTACGCCGTGCCGAACAGATTCTAGATCAACAACATTACGGCTTGGAAAAAGTTAAAGAGCGCATTGTTGAATATCTAGCAGTGCAACAGCGTGTCAGTAAAATGAAAGGCCCAATTTTGTGCTTAGTTGGCCCACCCGGGGTAGGGAAAACTACGTTGGCGCGATCTATAGCTGAGGCAACTAATCGTAAATATGTACGTATGTCGCTTGGCGGGGTGCGAGATGAGGCTGAAATTCGTGGTCATCGTAAAACCTATATTGGCGCCTTGCCGGGAAAGGTGATCCAAAAAATGGCGTCGGCAGGTACAAAGAATCCGTTATTTTTGCTTGATGAAGTCGACAAAATGGCGAGTGATTCGCGTGGTGATCCGGCAAGTGCATTATTAGAAGTGCTTGATCCTGAACAAAATACCAGCTTTAACGATCATTATTTGGAAGTAGATTACGATTTGTCGGATGTGATGTTTATTGCAACCTCAAACTCGATGGATATTCCGGAAGCGTTGTTGGATCGAATGGAAATTATCAATCTGGCAGGATACACCGAGCCGGAGAAGCTTAATATCGCGATAAAACATCTTCTGCCACGTCAAATCAAGGATCATGGGCTGAAGGCTTCTGAGTTAACAGTGTCTGAAACAGCCATTAAAAAGATCATTCAGGTTTATACCAGGGAAGCAGGGGTGCGGTCATTAGATCGTTCGTTAGCCAAAATCTGCCGTAAAGCGGTTAAACAATTGGTTGATAGTTCAAAAACAGCACCGATTGTGGTCGACGAGGCTGATTTGGAACAGTTTCTGGGTGTGGCCAAGTACCGTTTTGGTTTAGCGGATGATAAGAATCGTATCGGTCAAGTAACAGGCTTGGCTTGGACTCGTGTAGGCGGTGATCTATTACGCATCGAAGCGACCGCCATGCCCGGAAAAGGCAAGTTGGACAGTACAGGTCAGTTGGGAAGTGTGATGTCGGAATCAGTGAAAGCCGCAATGAGTGTGATTCGTAGTCGTTCAGCAGATTTTGGTTTGCAGCCAGATTTTTATGAAAAAATTGACTTACATCTACATTTTCCTGAGGGTGCCATCAAAAAAGATGGTCCTAGCGCGGGTATTGCTATCTGTACGGCGATTACTTCGGTGTTAACTCAGATTCCTGTGCGTGCAGATGTTGCGATGACAGGTGAGATCACCTTGCGTGGTGAGGTGTTGCCAATTGGCGGCTTAAAAGAAAAGTTATTGGCAGCATTACGTGGCGGTATTAAGACAGTGTTGATTCCCTATGACAATGTGCGTGATTTAGCCGACATTTCAACCGAAATAACTTCGCAGTTGAATATAAAACCGGTGCATTGGGTTGAGGAAGTGTTGGCAGAGGCGTTAACAATAAAGCCAACGCCATTGGCTGAAAATCCGTCTGTTTTAGAGACTTTGCCTGAGGTTGCCATGCAAACTGTGGGATTAGATGATAGAAAGCCGCATTAATTGCTAAAAAACCGCCATTTTTCTTGACATTAGGGGTAGGCGGTTGCTATAAACGCCTTAGTCCATTTCGGTGGCAATAATAAAAAACTTTCAATGGAGTATCAAAAATGAATAAATCTGAATTGGTAAGCGCAATTGCTGAAAAAGCTGGTTTGA
>DIJW01000002.1 GCA_002421475.1 Thiomicrospira sp. UBA5634
GAGCGAGTCGATAACGGTGGTGATCATGAGACCGGTCGCGAGTGCCGGATCAATGTTCATGCGTTTGAGAAACAATGGAATTAATACGCCAGCGGCTGCGGCGGCAACCAAGTTAATCAACATCGCGGCGCCAAAAATTAAACTCAAGTCAACGTCACGCAAAATAATATATGCACCAACGGCGGTCAAAATCGCCCAAATGATACCGTTAAATAGACCTACCAGGCTTTCTTTGGCGAGTAGGGCGCGGCTGTTGCTGGAAACCAGCTTGCCGGTCGCTAAGGCGCGAATCGCAACTGTTGAGGTTTGGGTGCCCGCGACCCCGCCCATGCTCGCGACCATCGGCATCATAATTGCCAAAGCGACAATTTGATCAAGCGTTGCTTCAAAAAAACTAATGACGAATGCGGCAAAAGAAGCGGTAATCAGATTGATACCAAGCCAAAAAGTACGGCGTTTTGAGGTACGCGGTGCAGGTGCGAAAATGTCGTCTTCATCGTCTAAGCCGGCACTTTTCATTTGGGTGTACTCGGCTTCTTCACGAATGATGTCGACGACATCATCAATCGTAATGCGGCCAAGAATTTGCTGTTGCTCGTCTAATACCGCAGCCGAAATAAGATCGTGTACCTCAAACATACGTGCGACGTCTTTGTCGGACATTAAGGCCGGAATAGTCGGTTCGGTATTTTCAACCAAATCTGAAACAAGGGTGTCTCCATCTTGCGTCAGGATATGATTGAGTTTGAGCGTGCCCATGTAACGTCCATCACGGTCGCGTACAAACAGGTTAACCATTGATTTAGGTAGTTCATTTTGTTTGCGTAAATAACGCAAAACAACATCGAGGGTGATGTCCGCGCGTACGGCAATAAAATCGGTACTCATAATACCGCCGGCACTGTCTTCCGGGAAACTGAGTGCGATTTCAACTGCCGTCCGGTCTTCTTCGGTTAGGGCATCAAGAAAAGTTTGTTTTTCTTCTTCGGGTAATGACTGGGCGATGAGGGCGATGTCATCGGTTTCCATGTCTTCGGCAATTTCAACAATCTGCTCAGTTTCGAGTTGCTCAAGCAGTGAACTACGGACTTCATCATTGGTGTGACCCAAGATGTCGCCTTGTTTTTCCATTTCGACAAATGCCCAAATGACATGACGTAATTTCGGCGGTGTCGCTTCTAAAACGTCCGCAATATCTTCGGCTGCCATGCCTTCCAATAAACGACGAATCGACTCCTCGTTTTCGGTACGAGCCGCATCCATGAGTTGGTCGGTGAGTTTGAGTTCGTCAGCCGCGTTGTCAGCCATAATTCATCCTTGCGCGTTTATCGGCGTATTATAAAGTGTCGATACGACAGTTTGATGAAACTTTTTGTAGGGCACCTCGATTAACCACCAGGCCTGGTTTGTCAGGTGCATAAAATAAAAAAGGAGCCTGGGCTCCTTTTTAGACAATAAACCGGTTGGGCTTATTCTTCAGCCGTGGTCATGTTTTTAACACCACCAGACTTTTGGTTGTGGTTGCCAATTTTCTCTTTATATTTCAAAATTTGGCGATCTAATTTGTCAACTAAGCCATCAATTGATGCGTACATATCTTGTGTTTCGTGGTGCGCAAATAAATCATTGCCAGAAACGTGAACAGTCGCTTCTGCTTTTTGACCTTGTTTTTCAACGGTCAAAATCACGTGTACGTTGGTAACGTGATCAAAGTGGCGTTTTAGTTTGCTTACTTTTTCTTCTACATACTGACGTAATGCATCGGTTAAATCGACATGATGACCTGTGATATTGATTTGCATTCCCGACTCCTTATTTATTTTATGTGGGATCAATGATGTTTTTATTTTAAACGTGGTTTTAGTATAGCACAGGGTAAATTAAGCAGCTTTTGTCTTTTATGCACTAAGGGTGCAAATTAAGCACGAAAGTTTTCACCGAGATAAACCCGACGGACATCCGGATGATTAAGCACCTCTTCAGGTTTGCCCTGGGCAAGAATAGTTCCTGCGTGGAGGATATAAGCCTGATCACACACACCGAGTGTTTCTCGCACATTGTGATCGGTAATCAGTACGCCAATTTGTTTGTTTTTAAGATGTTGAATAATGGTTTGGATTTCTTTTACCGAGATCGGATCAACCCCGGCAAATGGTTCATCAAGCAGAATAAATTTGGGTTCCATCGCTAATGCGCGTGCGATTTCAACTCGGCGGCGTTCACCACCGGATAAGGCTTGCCCTAGCTGCTGCTCAATGTGAGTTATTTGTAAGTCGGCTAGTAAATCTTGCAGTTTTTCGAGTCGCTGACTTTGGTTTAGTTCAGGGCGCATTTCCAAAATAGCTAGAATGTTGTCGCGTACACTAAGTTTGCGAAATACTGAGGCTTCTTGCGGTAAATAACCAATGCCTAATTTTGCGCGCTGATCAATGCTCAGATGGCCGATATTCTGTTCATCGAGAAAGATGTCGCCTTGGTCGTGCGCCACCAGGCCTGTCATCATATAAAAAGTGGTGGTTTTACCGGCGCCGTTCGGGCCAAGCAATCCAACGACTTGACCACTATGAACGTCTAGGTCAACGGAAGTAACAACAATGCGTTTT
>DIJW01000064.1 GCA_002421475.1 Thiomicrospira sp. UBA5634
CTCACTGGACGTTACGCCGCAGAGACATGCTTTCTAAAGGCAAAAACTCACCGTTTATCGGCTGGGAGTTTAGCGGCCCAGTTGAAATGACCTTATTCCAAGGTCGCCCGGTTTATTTGGCCAATGAAGTTTAGCGTCGAAGCGCTTTTTATCAGCCAACAGGTACAACCGCATGATGGTTGGCTGATTCAGCTTAAGCTGCATGACTACATGCCATTAACGGTCGGCAGTCGTTTAGTGTGGCAGTTCAACCAGGCCTGGTTGTTTAATCAACAAAATGTCAACATTACCTTGCTGAGTGATCAACGTTGGCAAGACTTGGTTCCCAATCAGTCGTTTAGGCTTGAACTGCGTCAAACCGAAGTTACGTTTAATCCGCAACCCCATCAGTTGTGGTTAGGCCATAACCTCAGCCAAGCCGCCGTATTTGATGCCGCCAAACGTTGGCAAAACAGCCCTCGACCTAAAGGGCAATTTATGGCATTACTCAGTGCGGATGAGGGATTTGTGTTTCAGCCGAAACCGGCGCGTTTTATGTTGAATTTTGCGCCACAAGCTATTGCGGCCTCGGCGTTACTGGAAGATTTCGGCGTACCAAACCGCTTAGCTACGCCGATAGGATCGCCCGGTTGCTGGGAAGGTGACATCAGTGAACTTTACCAGGCTTGGTTAGAGGTTAACCATCACCAGGCCTGGTCAATTTATGGCTGGTTAACACGACAGCAACAGCAAGCGTGCTTAGAACTTACACAAACCTATAACACTATTAACTTTCAACTACTACCTTTACCCTGACTACGAACTGACGCCGCCCAAATGACTCGAACCTTTACGCAACTTATGCGCTAGCGCCTCTAGTTCCTTGGCAAAATCGTGTTGGGCTTGTGAATACACGACACCTAATGCCGCTTCAACCAGGGTTTCGAGCTCATCAAAATGTTCCGGCAAAATTTGGTTAGCTACGGCCTCATCCAGCATAATTTTAAAACGGTTCACCACTTGTTTTGCATGACCGGTAATTTGCACACTCATTGTTCATCCCCCCCGCTTAATCGTCTTGGAAAATATCATCACCGGAACTTAAGATCAGTGGATCCGGCAAGCCCACCACAGTTTCTTCTTTGCCTTCATAAGGCAATGAATTCAGCACGAAACGCATACACGCTAAGCGGGCACGTTTTTTATCATTCGATTTGATCACCGTCCAAGGCGCTTCTTTGGTATTGGTATAAAAAAACATATCTTCTTTGGCTTTAGTGTATTCATCCCAACGATCGAGTGAAGCCAAATCCATTGGACTGAGTTTCCACTGTTTTAACGGATCAGTTTTACGTCCGTTAAAACGGCGTAATTGTTCTTTGCGTCCGACTGAAAACCAAAACTTCATCAAATGAATGCCGTCAGCCACCAACATACGCTCAACATCGGGCGCTTGGTGCATAAATTGGGTGTATTGCGCCGGTGTACAAAAACCCATTACACGCTCAACACCGGATCGGTTGTACCAAGAACGGTCAAACAACACCATTTCACCGGCGGTCGGCATATTTTCTAAATAACGCTGAAAATACCACTGCCCTTTTTCAATTTCGCTCGGTTTATCTAACGCCACCACACGCGCGCCGCGCGGGTTTAAGTGCTCCATAATGCGTTTGATTGTACCGCCTTTACCTGCAGCATCACGCCCTTCAAATACCATCACAACCCGTTGATCGTTTTCTTTAACCCATTTTTGCAATTTTAAGAGTTCAATCTGCAATAAACGTTTGGTTTCTTCATATTCTTCTCGTGATAACCGATCTTCATAGGGATAACTGCTTTCACTCGATTTAACTTGCTTCACATTGCCTCCGTGGTTATTACACAATTTATTTAGGGCTATTGCATTTCTAAGCTTAACGCTATTGTTTAATCACGCGCAAGGCATAAATCCAACAAACCCTATAATTCCTTTTTTGCTGACCAAAGTGCTAGAATTGGACTGTTTTCACCAACAGGGAGGGGTTAAAATGCCTACGCTTGCCGAACGTTATCAAACCGTAAAAAACCGCATTATCCATGCTGAACAACAATCGCAACGTCCAGCTAATAGCGTGCATTTATTAGCGGTGAGTAAAACCAAACCCATTGAAGATATTAATGCGCTCGCTACGCTCGGTCAGCAGGCTTTTGGTGAAAACTATGTTCAAGAAGCGCTGGATAAAATACAGCAACGTCCTGATCTGGAATGGCATTTTATCGGCCCGATCCAATCGAACAAAACCAAACCGATTGCTGAACATTTTGATTGGGTAGAAAGTGTTGATCGCTTAAAAATTGCCGAACGGCTAAGTGCACAACGACCGACTGATAAACCGGCTCTTAATATTTTGCTGCAGGTTAATATTAGTGGCGAACCCTCAAAATCGGGTTTTGAACCGACCGAACTACTCAACATTGCCAGCCAAATTGACGCACTACCAGGCCTGGTGATTCGAGGTTTGATGGCAATACCCGAGCCTGAATCAGACCTTTTAAAACAACGTCAACCCTTTGCGCACATGCTTAAACTTTTTACTCGGCTACAACAAGTGTTACCCCATCGCCCGATTGACACGCTGTCAATGGGCATGTCGGCAGATCTGGAGGCCGCCATTAGCGAAGGCTCCACTCAAGTCCGTATCGGCAGCGACTTATTTGGGGCTCGCAGTTACGCAAACTGATGGCTTTCGTTTATGCCGCAATTCAACATTCTTGGTTGATATTTTTAGCATCGGCGGTATATTACACCCCTCAAATTGAGCCGTAAGCGGCTCATCACAACAAAAATAACATAATAATAAAATCATCTTCAGGAGCTCAACGTGTTAAACAGCATTTCCGCCAAGTTACTTTTTCGCATGATTCTTGTCAGCGCCGCAGGCCTGGTGATTGGCTTAGGAATGGTTTTAAAATCCTCATCCGACCTGCAATACACAACGGCAGAAAACCTTGCGTTCGAAAAACGTGAGCAATCGCTGATGTTTATCAACTCAAAAGTCGATGCAACACTCAATACGGTACAAGGCATTGTGGCGGGCAACCCAAGTATTGGCCAGTATTTTTTAGACGGCAACCACCAAGGATTGCATGACATCACCACCAAAGTTGCCGCAGACTTCAAACGATCAACCGATTACACCAACCTATCTTTCGTCGGTTTTGATCGTGAAAATAAAATTTTTGTTCGTTCGTTTCATGCCTTGCCTGATCCGGCTATTGGCAAAAAAGCACCGCGCGACTTTTCAGATCTGCTGCAAGGTCGCCTGCTCAGTTCTGCCAGCATTGACTTATCAGGCGTCGGGCTATTTATTACGGCATCCGTGCCGGTCATGGCACCCCATTCCCAAACCCAGGTGGTCGGCGTTCTTGATATTAGATCAGGACTTGGCAGCATCGTTGACCAGATGGCTAAAGAGGGCGCGTATATGGTGGCATTAATTAATCAAACCGGCTTAAAACGTTGGGAGAAAGGTGCAGGCAACCCTAAAATGGGTTCATACCATCTTGCCCATCAAAACTGGTTTAATCAATCCAGCAACTGGTTTGAAGGTTTAGACATTGATAAATTAGTCGAACAGGAGTTTGCAATCACAAACGGTAAAGCGATCTCAACCGCACCAATCAAAAGCAGTGATGGCAATACGGTGGGTTATTATCTCATCGGCATGGATATGTCACACCCAGACATGACAAATGCGATGCAAGGTGTCAATAAAGTGATCATCATCATGTTTGTGTTGATTATTGGCTTGATCGCCGTCTTAATTTTGTTTTTATGGCACGCCACAAAAACGATTGTCAGCAAACCAGTTCAGTCAATCCTCAACGCAATTCGAAATGTTGAACAAACCGGCAAGATTGACACGCAACTTGACAGCAAAGCGCAAGATGAAGTGGGCGCAATGACCCGCGCGTTTGCTTCTTTACTACACCAAATAGATCAAGCATTAAACGAAGCCAATCGAACTGTTTTAGCCATAGCTGACGGTGACTTCAGCCAGTCGATGCAAGGTAATTATCGCGGTGATTTACGCACCCTGAAAGAAGGTGTTAATGCCTCTGCAAGCAGTGTTTCCTTTATGATGAATGAGTTGTCAAAAGTAATGCAAGCACTCAAGGCTGGGCAATTTGATGTTCGCATGGATGAAAAAGTTGCACCTAACTTCCGAAATCTTGTTGAAAGTGCTTTGCAATCCATGGAAACAGTTATGGTGGAAATCAATCAAACTTTATCTGGCATGCAACAAGGTCAATTCAATCTTCGCGTAACCGCCGAAGCAAACGGCGAACTTTTAATACTTAAAAGCCACGTGAATGAGTCATTAAGTGCCCTCGAATCAGCCATTAAAGAAATCAATCAAATCATGATCGCTCAAGCACAAGGCGATTTAAGCCAAACAATTCAAGGTGAATATCAAGGAGAGTTAAATGATCTTAAACGTGCCATCAACGCCTCCAGCGACCAGTTAAATAAAATTGTTATGGATGCAATAGAAGTATCAAGCCAAGTAACCAATGCGGCTTATGAAGTTTCGCGCGGTGCAATGGATCTGAGTGATAGAGTACAGCAACAAGCCGCTTCCGTTGAAGAAACATCCGCCACCATGGAACAAATGAACAGTGCTGTACAAAACACAAACGACCACGCAAAACGCGCTGCAGAAGTAGCGCATGAAGTGCAAGAAAAAGCCCAACAAGGTAATGCTGTTATGGCTGATACCATTGATGCGATGAGCTCTATTCAAGAATCCAGTCATAAAATTAGTGAAATAGTCGCACTCATTGACGGCATCGCATTCCAAACAAACTTGCTAGCATTAAACGCCGCCGTTGAAGCAGCACGTGCCGGTGATCATGGGCGCGGTTTCGCAGTGGTGGCCGGGGAAGTTCGTGCGTTAGCACAAAAATCAGCTGAAGCTGCAAAAGACATAAAAAACTTGATCGACGAGAGCGTAACAAGAATTGATCAGGGAACAAAATTAGCGACTGAGTCAGGTGAGGTTTTATCTCAAATAATGGGATCTGTTGAAGATGTTTCAAACATGATTGAACAAATTGCACGTGCCTCAACCGAACAAGCCGATGGTATTTCGCAGGTCAACAAAGCAATTGCTCAAATTGACAGTGGTACGCAACAAAATGCCGCATTAGTTGAACAAACAAGTGCCGCGGCTGAAAGCTTAAATGAACAGGCTCAAGTTTTACGCGATGATATGAGTCGCTTTAAAACCAAACAGTCTGGGTCACTAAAAACACCTTCAAATTTAAAACTTACTGATAACACTCACTCTAACTAAAAAAGAGGTTTACTCGCACATAATGGGTAGACCGTATTTTTTACTTTAGCTACATGCTAAATCAGTAACGCCCTGCATTGTCAGGGCGTTTTTACACCAAACCTTAACAATCCTCCATCGCTTGGTGCACGCATTTACCTGCTCTATAAAATACAAAACTACTTAAAATGAAATAACTAAGGTTTTAAACTGAGGTCGTTGTAATTTTTTGTCTTACTTGTATAGTTGACCGGTATCAAGTTTTTCAGGTCGTGACATCGCTCAAACTTGCTGGTAAAATTTCAATTTTTCGAACAAACCAATCTCTTTGAACTAATTAACACCAGAGGATACACATGAGCGCAACTATTTCAGGAAAACTACTGGGTCGCATGCTGGTTGTCAGCATCATTGGCTTAGGCATTGGGATTGTCATGATCCTCTCTCTGAATACCAGTTTGCGTGCGACAACCGCCGAAAACCTGTTAATTGAATTACAAGGACTCGCCGATAGCAAAATCGCCGATAAGGAATTATCAACTCTTGGCTCCTTGGTCGGAATGTCGGGAAGTTTAGTAAATGCACTGACAACAGAAAACAGTGCCGAGTTATTCGCTATCAGCAAACAAGTTGAACGTGAATACCAAGCCAAAACACCTTTCCAAAATATTGCGGTGGTAGCTTATGATAAGCGTGGCCAAATTCTGATGCGCTCATTTGTAGATCGACCTGATCCTTTCATTGGTCAGCCGGCACGCCAAGACTTTAGCGCTCTGCTGAACGGCACAAAACAAAGTATGCATGGTCTTACCCTTAGCGAGGCCGGTTTATATGTTAATGCCAGTATTTCAGTTCGCGAAAATGGTCCGAATTCACCGATTATTGGTTTATTGGACATGCGTGCAGGCTTGCAATCGATTGCCACCGACTTGGCCGCAAAAGAAGTCAATTACCTGATCGTGCTGAATGAACAAGCATTGTCGATCTGGCCCAACGGTAAAAACAATCCTGAGATCGGCGGACTGTTTTTAGCACACAATAATTGGTTTAAAAACTCTCAGGCCTGGTTTGAGGACTTGGATTTACCTCCTATCATTAAACAAGGTTATGCCGTTCAAAACGGTAAAGCGATCAGCGCCCATCCAGTACAAGTCAATGGTCAAGTGATTGGTTACCAGTTAGTGGGTGTCAATATGGATTACCCTGATCTGGCGCATGCATTTGAAGGTATTAATAACTTTATTACGCTAATGCTTGGTCTATTTGTCATGATCATTGCCGTCATTATGTTATTGCTCTGGGCTAATGTGCGTCATATCGTCAGCAAACCCTTACAGCGCATTCAACAACACATCGAAAACATCAGCAACAGTGGCGAAATTGAAGCCAGTTTCAGCGCTCTGTCAGACGATGAAATTGGCAAAATGTCACAAACACTTAATCAGTTATTTAAAGCTATTTCAGAAGGTTTGGATGAAACCAACCGCACCGTCACCGCGCTTGCGAAAGGTGATTTTTCGCATCGCATTATGGGGCGTTATGTCGGAGATCTTGAGTTATTAAAAGTAGGCATCAACGAAAGTGCCGACAACATCACCGAAGTCATGCAACAACTGGCCGAAGTGATGACCTCAATGCGTGATGGTAACTTTGATGTTGATGTTGAGGTGAAAGGCGAAGGGGCTTATCTTGACTTGATCACCAACACACAAAGCACGGTAGTGACTTTAAAAGGGGTTATTTTCCAAATCAATGAATTAATGGATGAGGTATCGCGCGGTTACTTCACCAAACGTATTCACGCCAAAGCCAAAGGCGAATTACAACGTTTAAAAGACAATATCAATAAAACCCTGGACGGTTTGGAAGATGCCATGGGAGATACGGCTAATGTGATGATTGCACAAGGCACCGGCGACCTGACAAAACGTATTTCCAAAGAAATGTTTGGTACGTTGAGTATTTTGAAAGAAGGCGTCAATAATGCCACCGCTAACGTTGCCAGCATGATGTCACAGTCTAACTACTCGGTGTTAAAGTTATCCGATGGCACTAAACGCATCGCACAAGGCATCCAAGACTTGGCGGGACGCACCCAGTCACAAGCGGCATCACTTGAGCAAACGGCTGCGAGTATGGAACAAATCACGTCAACCATCCGTCAAACAGCCGACAATGCACAAGAAGCGAATCGTTTATCGGAACAGTCACGTGCGCAAGCACAGCAGGCAAATAAAGTCGTTGAGCAGACGATTGTTGCGATCCAAGAGATTAACAAATCCAGCACTAAAATCTCGGAAATTACGGCCTTGATTGACAGCATCGCTTTCCAAACCAATTTACTGGCACTCAATGCGGCCGTGGAAGCGGCTCGTGCCGGTGATCATGGACGCGGTTTTGCAGTGGTTGCCGGTGAGGTCAGAACGCTGGCACAAAAGTCAGCCGAAGCCGCGAAAGAAATTCGTATTCTGATTGATGACACGGTGACAAAAGTCAGTGAAGGTGCCCAAATGGCAACCCAATCCGGCAAAGCGTTGGAAGTAATTAACGACTCGATCAACAACGTCACCCAAATTGTTCAAGAAATCAGTAAAGCAACCAAAGAACAAGCCGCCGGTGTTGAGCAAGTGAATACCGCAGTGGCAGCCATTGATGCCGCAACTCAACAAAATGCCACTTTGGTTGAGGAAACTGCACAACAAACTGAACAAATGCGAAAAAATGCTGAGGAAGTAATTGAGTTATCAAAAACGTTCCAAATCGACTTGGATCAAATCGGCTTCCGCACTGCTATGGATACCGGTCGCTTTAACTTTGCCCATGCCCGTCGCACCCCACGTCAGTGGAAAGGCACAGTGAGTGCGTATGTCGCCGGCATGGAGGTTGCGTTTAACAAGGAAGTGGCATACGACCACACCAAATGTGCGCTTGGCAAATGGTTCTACGGCGAAGGTCAGCAGTTCTATCATTTACAAGAAATGAAAGACGTTGAAAAATACCACGCTGAATTGCATGCATGTATTAAACGAATTATCGAAGCACACGAGTTGTCGGATATTCAAACCGAAGAAATTGAATTTAAAAACCTCGACCGACTCAGTGCGATTGTGATTGAAAAACTCACTCAAGCGGAACAAGCCGTTGCTCGTCATGCTGGTGCTGAGAACAAACCCTCTACCGCAGCCAAACCAGTGGCGCCAGCTAAATCATTGCCACCTAAAGCGCAGCCTAGATCAACCGGTGCGAATATAAACGATGAGTGGGATGAGTTTTAATTTAACTCAAACCTCATATATTTAATGATGAAACACCACTTTTTAGCGCCCCTCAACGGGGCGTTTTTATTTGCGCACCTATTGGTTAGGCTTTGTTAAAATAATCCAACTACCTCCAATAAGGATCAAATTATGTCTCGCATTATTATTCGTCAAGCCACCCTCGTTAATGAAGGACGACAGCAGGTCGCCGATGTATTAATTGAACATGGTCGCATCAGTCAAATTGCACCACACATTAATGTGATTGCCGACCAAGTTATTGATGCCCACGGCCTACACTTAATGCCTGGCATGATTGATGATCAAGTGCATTTTCGTGAACCAGGCCTGACTGCCAAGGGTGATATTGCATCTGAATCACGTGCCGCCATTGCCGGCGGTACCACCTCCTATATGGAAATGCCTAACGTTAATCCGCCGACCGTTACTTTAGACGCACTGGAAGCTAAATACGCGCTCGGTGCACAAAAGTCTTGGGCAAACTACTCGTTTTATCTGGGCGCGACCAACGACAATTTAGAAGAAGTAAAACGGGTTAATCCGACCAATGTGTGCGGCGTAAAAATATTTATGGGTTCATCGACCGGCAACATGTTGGTTGATAAAGAAACCGCACTGCGTAACATTTTTCAAAGCAGTCCGATTTTGATTGCGACCCATTGTGAAGATACGCCGATGATTAAAGCGAACGAAGAAGTTTATCGTCAAAAATACGGCGATGACGTACCGATGTCTGCGCATCCGGATATTCGTTGTAGTGAAGCCTGTTACAAATCCTCATCTCTGGCGATTGAACTGGCGAAACAAACCGGCGCACGTTTACATGTATTACACATTACCACTGCGGAAGA